>NZ_JACCSO010000045.1 GCF_013812955.1 Nannocystis sp.
CGCTCGACGAGCACGACGCGCGTCACGCCGACTCGCCGTGGTCACCCGGCCGCGGCGAGCTGGAGATCGCGCTGCTGCCCGGTGTCGGTGCGCGCAGCGAGGTGCTGGCGATGTTGCGCGAGGCCGAGGACATCGCCAGCAATCCGATCCTGGGCCTGGAAGAGCGGCGGCTCGACGGCGGGGCCCTGCTCCAGCACGTCAGCATCCTGGCGTCGGCGGGCTCGGGCAAGACCTACCAGCTGACCAACCGCTACCTGCAGATCCTGGCGCGCGGCGCGGCGCCGTTCTCGATCCTCGCCAGCACCTTCACCCGCGCCGCGGCCGGTGAGATCCGCGACCGCATCCTTCGCACCCTCGCGGAGTCGGCCGACGCCGACGACAAGCGCCACGAGCTGACCCGCCGCCTGCAGCGACCGGGCCTGTCGCGCCAGTTCGTGCTCGACCTGCTGACGAGCCTGGCCCACAACCTTCACCGCCTGCAGATCCGCACGCTCGACAGCTTCTTCGGCACGATCGTGCGCTGCTTCTGCCTCGAGCTCGGCCTGCCCAGCGACGCCCGCATCGTCGACGAGGACGAGGCCGCGCGCCTGCGACGCTCGGCGATCCAGCGCATGCTCGAGGAGGGCGACGAGGAGGCGATCATCGAGCTGCTGTCCTCGCTCACCGAGGGCAGCTCCGAGCGCGCCGTCACCGATACCATTGATAATACCGTCAGCGGCCTCTACGACCTCTATCGCGAGGCCCGCTACACCTCCGCCTGGCACTCGATCGCCCCGGCCGAGACGCTGACCGAAGCCGCCGTCGACCACGCGCTCGCCGAGCTGCGCGCGGCCGTCCCCTCCGGTCCCAAGCGCACCATCGACGCCCACGCCAAGGACTGCGAGCGCGCCGAACAATGTCGCACCGGCAGCTCGGACGACTGGATGGAGTTCTTCGGCGGGGGCCTCGCGGCCAAGGTCTCCGACGGCTCTTGCATCTACTACGGCAAGGAGATCGACCCGCGCACCGTCGACGCCTATGAGCGCCTGCTCAAGCACGCGAAGGGCGTCTATCGCCGCCGCGTCATCGACCAGACCCGCGCCACCCACGAGCTGCTGGTGCGCTTCGACGACTGTTATCGCCGGGTCAAGCACCAGCACAAGGTGCTGACCTTCTCGGACCTGACCGTCGCGCTGGCGCAGGCCGACCTCAGCGGCCAGCTCGACGACATCTGTTACCGCCTCGACGCGCGCCTGCGCCACGTGCTGCTCGACGAGATGCAGGACACCAGCATCCAGCAGTGGAACGCGATGCGGCCGATCGTCGACGAGACCGTCAGCTACACCCCGGAGGAGCGCAGCTTCTTCTGCGTCGGCGACGTCAAGCAGTCGATCTACGGCTGGCGCAACGCGTGCCCGGAGATCCTGAGCCGCGTCGACACCCTGCTCGGGGCCGGCGCCGGCATCGTCAAGCAGACCCTCGCCACCAGCTACCGCAGCGCCCCGGAGATCATCGACGTCGTCAACAAGATCTTCAGCGGCCTCGCCCACAGCCCGGCCCTCGCGCGCTACCCCGACGCCGCCCAGCGCTGGGACGAGGAGTTCACCGCCCACAGCACCACCCGCAGCGAGCTCGCCGGGTTCGTCCGCCTGCGCACCGTCGCCCGCTGCGAGGACTCGGCCAAGCGCCAGAACCTGCGCCTGCACGAGGCCGCCCACCTGGTCGCCGAGCTCCACCATCGCCGCCCCGGCAAGACCATCGGCGTGTTGCTGCGCACCAATGGCGCGGTCGGCCGCGTGCTCTACGAGCTCGGCCCGACGCGCCTCAAGATCCCCGCGACCGGACGCGGCGGCGGCCCGTTGACCGACGCCCCCGCCGTCAACGCGATCCTCGACCTGCTGCGCCTCGCGGACCACCCCGACCACAGCGTCGCCGCCTTCAACGTGCTGAGCTCGCCGCTGGGCCCGGTCGTCGGTCTCACCGAGGACGGCCCCGGCCCGCGCCACCGGGTCGCGGCCCGCGTGCGCCGCCTGATCGCCAGCGACGGCCTCGCGCGCACCTTGCAGCCGTGGGTCAAGGCGATCGCCGGGCAGGTCGACGAGCGCCAGTATCGGCGCTGCATGCAGCTGATCCAGCTGGCCCAGACCTGGGACCAGCGCGCCAGCCTGCGCAGCGACGACTTCGTCGCCATGGTCGAGATCCGGGCCGTCGCCGACCCGGCCGCCTCCCCCGTGCAGGTGATGACGATCCACCAGGCCAAGGGCCTCGAGTTCGACATCGTGATCTTGCCCGAGCTCGAGGGCGAGCTCGCGTCGACCCGCACCCTCAAGGTCGTCTACGAGCGCAGCGGCGACGCCGGACCGATCTCCCGCATCGCCAGGCACGTCTCCAAGGAGATGTGGTCGATGTTCGACGACCTGCGCCCGATGTTCGAGCAGCACATCGGTCGCCTCGCCCACGAGAGCCTGTGCCTCCTCTACGTCGCCGTCACCCGCGCGCGTGAGGGCCTGTTCATGCTCATCGACCCGCCCGGCGAGAACATCCGCACCGCCCCCGCGCGCATGGCCTCGCTGGTCCTCAACGCCCTGCGCCCGGCCGACCACCTGGGTGGTCAGGGGCCCGTCGAGCCCGACCAGGTCGTCTACGAGCACGGCGACCCGCAGTGGCTCGCGCCGCACGCCCCGGTCGCGCCCGCGGCGATCGACCCCTCGGCCCCCCACCTCGAGTCCCCACAGGCGCCGCTGGCCTTCGCGCCGACCCATGGCCCGTTGCTGCGCACCGCGAGCACTCTGGCGAGCGACCTCGCGGGCCGCACCGTCGGCGACGTGCTCGGGCTCAGCGACGGTCCGACCACGGCCTGGGCGGCGGCGCTGCGGGCCCTGTTCGCGGAGGTCGCCTGGCTCGAGGAGTTTCGCGGCGACCGCAAGGCCCTGCGCGCGGCGGTGCAGGCGGTGGTGCCGAACCGCGACGAGGCGTGGGCGAGCGCGCGGGTCGACGAGTTCCTGGCGCTGCTGGAGGCGCCGGATCTACGGCGCGCGCTCAGCCGCGGAGGCGCCCCGGAGACGGCGCTGCGGGTCGAGCGTCAGGTCCCCTTCGCCCGCCTCGAAGGCGGCGCGCTGCAGACCGGGGAGATCCCCCGCGTCGTGCTCGAGCATGACGACGTGGCCCATGCGACAGGTCCCGAAGTACAGGTCCGAAGGGCCACGGTGCTCGGCTTCTGCCTCGACACCGTCGAGGGCCCGGAGCACGCCGCCGAGCGAGCCGCGGCGTATCGTGAGCCGATGTCCGCGTGGCGAGCCGCGACCTCCGAGCAGTGGGGCCTCGACAAATCCGAGGTCGCCGGCGTGCTGCTGTTCGTCAACGCCGGCGTCGCCGTGCCGCTCGCCTGAGCGTCTTACTTAGCCGCCGATCAGCTTGAACACGCTGACACCCCGCGCGACCCGGGAGATCGCTCCCTCGTCGGCTGCGCGCGCCAACATTGATGTGCGTGAACTGTTTTTGCGATCGGCGAGCCGAAGTTGGAAATCTTCGAGCCTGTGCACCTGATAGTTCCAGCGCCGGTCTCCGTCGCCCGGACTCTCCCAACCATCGAATCGATCGTGGATCGTCCGCAACACCACGCTGTCCGCGGCGACCGGCAGGCTGCGCACGTTCGCCACGAACTCCGGCGTGTAAAACAGGTACTCCTCGGCGTTGCTCAAATAGAGCAGCTTGACCGGCAGCCCCAGCGCCCGGGCGCTCGCGGCGATCGTCGCCATCGCTGTCTTTCCGGTCAGGTTGCCGTTGATCGGCCGCAGGCGCCCGGCCGCCACCATCGCGCGGATGTACGCATAAAGCTCGGGGTCGCTCAGCCAGGTGACACCCTGCTCGCCGCGCCGGTTGGCTCGCACCGCCCCGAGGTAGTCGCGCAGCGCCGCGCGGTTGTCGTCGACGAAGCCCAGCGCCGCGTCGCGGTCGCGCTCGGACAGGTCTGAGAGACCAGCCAGCAGCAGCGCCCTCGTGCCCCGCTGCGCGGCCGCGTCGAAGCGGGCCAGGAACTCGTCCGGCCCGGGCGAGGCGCCGATCAGCGCCATGTACACCCGATGCAGATGCACCACCTGGCGGTCCAGGTCGAGCAGGTATCCGACCTCGCTGCGGGCCACCGCCATCAGCGTGTAATTCTGGTCCGAGGCGACCCCGACATATGCGCCGCCGAGACCGCGCAGATACGGGAACCACAGGTCGTGCCGGTACTCGTTGCTGACCGTGAAGTGCTCGCGCCTGCTGATGATGCGCTCCTCCGCACCAGCCGACAGCGTCGCGCGCTGGGCGTCGGTCAAGGGCGGCGGCCCGGCGGGCAGGGC
>NZ_JACCSO010000049.1 GCF_013812955.1 Nannocystis sp.
ACGCCTCCGCCGAGCACCGCGCCGAGCTGCGCGCCCAGAGCGAGGCCGAAGCCGCCCGTACCACGGCGCTCCTGCGCGACGTACTCGCCGAGCACCGCGCCGAGCTGGCCCAGGCCCACCAGGCGCACGCGGACCACCTCGCCCAGGTCCTCGCCCAGCGCTCGCAGGGCGCCGACCCACCCGCCGCTTCCGGCGACATGGTGGAGATGCGCGCCGCGCTGGCGAACGTCCAGCGCGAGGCGAACGAGGCGGTCGCCGAGCACATCGACGCGCTGGCCGCGATCATCGCCGACCTCGGGCATACCGTGGGCACATTGGCCGTGGAGGCCGCGCAGAAGGCCCAGCACGTCCACCGCTCGGCCCAGGTCACCTTCCTCCCCCCGCCGCGGCCCGTGCCTGCGGTGCACGCCGCAGCGCCCGATGTCGACCCTGCGGCCGCATTGCGGCATGAGCCACCCGCGACGATCGCCGTGTCCGCAGCCTCGTCGCGCCTCGAGCCCGCGAACAGCGGCCCGCCCGCGGCCGCGTCGGTGCCCGCATCGCCGCAGGCCACGCCCGCGGCCGCCGACTCACCCACCCGCACGTCACCCGCCGTGTCGCTCACCGACGCGATCACGAGCGAGTCGCCGCAAGCCAAGGCCATCCAGCTCAAGTTCGAGGAGGCCGCCGCGCTCGCCCGTTTGCATGGTGCTCTGGAGGACGACGACAACCGCGACCTCGAGACTGCGCCCGCCGACGACGATCCCGAATGCCATCCACGGCTCGCACCGTTGACCGACATCGCCCCCCTCACCGCGGAGCCAAGGCGATGACGGACAACAAAGACATCGCCGTCCTCGCCAAGAAGGTCTACGAGCTGTCGGTCCTGCCTGTCGCGGACCTCGAGGCCCGCAAGTGGGAGGCGCTGCTGATCCTCAACGCGGTCTACAGCTCGGCGACCCCGGAGGGCATCGATAAGGCCAACGCCGACAAGGTGGCCCGCTGGGGCGCCGCGATCCAGCAGGAGGGCTTGCTGTCCCGCATGCACCCCAAGTGGCACCTGCGCACCGACGACGGCAAGCCGCCGGCCGCCCGCTTCGCGCTCGAGTCGGCCCTCACAAACCCCAGCCGGGACCTCCGCGCGCGACTCGCCACCCTGCAATTCATCGCCCCCGCCGATCGCCCCGCGCTCGGTGATCTCGCCCGCGCGCTGATCGCCGACGCCTTCGGCAACGCCCAGGGCGTGGCCCGCCAGCAATACCTCGACGTCGTGGCCAGCCTGAAGACGCGGTTTACCGACCCCTGGCCGATCGTGCTCCCCAACGAGGGCGAGCCGCCGCCGGTGATGATCCTCATCGACAATCAAGGGGGCGCGCTCAACGACGGGGGCGTCCTCGACGACGACCCCTCCGACGACCCCCTCTGGGCGAACGCGATTCGCACCTGGAACGTCGACTTCCTCCGCGACAACCCGCTCGCGCAGTTCTACCTGGGCGCCGAGACCGTCGTCGGCAAGACGATCGAGACCGCCGGCCAGCTCGCCGAGGGCGCGAGCGATGCCGCCAAGGGCTTCGCCACGCTGCTCAAGTGGGCGCCGTATGTCCTCGCGGGCATCGGCGCCATTGGTGCCACCGCGATCGTGCTCGCCGTCGCCAACAAGACCGCCCAGCCCAGCCCAACCCCATAAAGGAGACGAACATGCGCCCGGACCACCCCGAACTGCTCACCACCTTGCGCGACGTCGCCGCGACCGCCGTCACGCTCCTCGACGCCTTCGCCCAGATCCGCCGCGAGCGACCTCCCGCTCCGCTCACCGCGACCACGCCGGCCACGCCCGACGACCCCGATCCGCCCGACGCCTGCGCCGACGTCGACGATGCACCGGATCCATCTCCGGCCACGCCGCCCCGTCCGATGGACGCGGCCCAGGTCTTTTCCGAAGCCGTCAGCCAGGAACTCCTCGAGAGCTGTCTCCGCTCGATCGACCGCGAGAAGCGACTCGTTCAGCAGCGGGCCGCCGCGCGCCAGCACGTGGCCTCGATCCGCGAGCGCCTGCTCGAGATCGCGGCGCTGACGAACGCCGCCATCGAGGGCGACGACGCGCAGACCCTGCAGCTGCTCGATGCGCGTTTGGGCCAGCTCCTGGTCGACTCTTGCGACCCCTTCGCGGCGGACCTCAAGCGCGGGCGCGAAACGGACCCCTCATGAGCAAGCCCCTCTTTCTCACCGGCCTCGCCGCTGGCGCCGCGCTGATGGGCGCCGGCTACCTCGGCCGTCGCAACCTGGCGAGGACCCAGCGCCTCACCGGCATCATCCCGATCGTCAAGCCCTACATCGATATCGAGACCGCCGAGGGCGTGCTCGCGGTGATGGAGCGCCTCCCGGAGGAGCGCGTGACGATCGTCCTGCACACCCTCGGCGGCTGCGTCACCGCCTGCGTGCTGATCGCCAACGCGCTGCGCCAGTTCCGCGACTCGACCGCCATCGTCCCGTACATGGCGATCTCCGGCGGCACGCTGATCGCCCTGAGCGCCACGCACCTCGAGATGGGCGGGCGCGCCTCCTTGTCCGCGGTCGACCCCCAGATCATGGGCCAGCGCGTCAAGCACCTGGCCGAGTCCAAAGACAAGCCCAGCATCGCCGCGCTCGCCCGCGAGTACGACGCGGCGATGCGCAAGTACGTCCGCGCTCGCCTCAGCGAGCGCCTGCCCGAGGACCGCCTGGGCCCTGCCATGGACCTGCTCCTCGGCGAGCATGCGCCGCACGAGTGGCCGATCCAGCGGCCCGAGATCGAGGCCCTCGGGATCACCGTGGCGCCCGCCGCCCGCCAATGGGCCGATCTGGTCGACCGCCACCGGGGCCGGGCGTGGTGAACCGCGGGTTCACCGTGACACACCACAAACCAATCGCACAGCAAGGTGTACGCAATGAAGATCGTCGCAATCTACAACGCCAAGGGCGGGGTCAGCACCACGACCCTCGCCGGCAACCTCACCACATTCGCCGCCGAGCGCGGCGTCCGGGTGCGCGCGGCGACCCTCGGGCCCGAGCACGACCTTGAGCCCTTCATCCGCCGCGTGGGCCTCGACTGGCACGACGCGCTCGAGGGCCTGCCCACCGAGGGCGACCTGCTCATCCTGGACGTTCACAGCCACATCCGCTGCGCCGACGTTCTTGAACCCGATCTGTGGATCATGCCGATGTGCAACCGCACCGCCTACGAGAACGCTGCGCGCATGCTCCCGTCGCTGACCGGGCCGGCGCTGTGGGTCTGGAGCAGCGGGGTGGTCTACCGTTCGCAAGTCCCCGAGGCGCTGCGCGACCGGGCCTCCTTCGCATCCGTCGTCATCCCGCGCAGCCCCGCGGTCGAGGCGTCGATCGGCAACTATGCCGCCGCCTGGTACACGCCGGACGGCGAGGACTCGCCCGGCTCGCGCGCAGTGCAGGCCCTCGCGCACGAGGTGCTGACGCGCCTCGACATCTCGCTGGCGCCGGCCACGTCGTTGCCGCTCGGCCCGCGGCCGGAGGGCCCATATCCCTCGCGCCGCAGCTTCGCAGCCCGCGAGGAGCAGGCGCGGCCCCGGCTCGCGGCGTACTTCGTCCGCCGCAAAGATCGGGCCTGAACCTCATGAAGGCGGACGACATCGATCGATTCATCGACCGCTGGCGCGCGACGCTGCCGCCGGCGTTCACGCCGGATTATGTCGATGGGTTCATGCGGCGCCACCGCGGCGAGGTCCATGCGCTCGTGCTGAAGACCCTGGCCCGCCGGGGGGCCGAGGGTGGCGAGACGCCCGAGCTACTCGCGGACTTTTTGGCCTACGACGTCGTGGCCGCCGCGCAGCGCCTGGTGGACGCCCAGCCCGATCCGCAGGTCTGGCGCGAGCTGTGGCGCCGGGTGGATGCCCAGTTCGCCGAGGGCTATAACGAGCTGTCCGTCTTCCACAACTTCGCCGTCGAGTACATCGACGCCCGCACCGAGGCGATCGACCTGCGCGCTGCCGGGTGGGACGTCGTGCCGCTCCTCCTCGAGCGACCGGCGCTGGCGATCGTCGCGGGCGGACACGTGGTGGTCGCGGTGCGCGACTGGCGGGGCGGGCTCAAGATCCACCCGGAGCGCCGCGGCACACTCAACCACCTGTTCGCGGACCTCGATCGGGCCGAGGAGAAGCTCCTTGCACTGCGTGAATCGATCGGCCTCGAGCGCAACACCAAGGAGCGATTGCTGAAATACGCGACTTCCACATGGAAGCACGCCCGCAAGGAAGTCGAGCGCCTAAGCCCGCAGCGGCAGCCGAGCCCGACGCGAAGCAAGCAGGGAGGATGATCATGGATTGCCAGCAGATTTCCCGGCAGCACCTCGGCGACCACCTCGTCGTCGCTTCGATCAGCGGCGGCACGGACAGCACCGCCCTCGCGCTCCTGCTCAGGCAGCACGACGTCCCCCACCTCCGCGTCTACGGGCGCCTCATCACCTACACACTCGCCAGCGAACCGGGGACGTCGCTGCGTACCGCGGGATGGCGGGAGGTGGCGCAGGTGAAAGGCCGCTCCTGGAGCTGCGCATCGCGGCCGCGCACGAACAGGCCGACCGTGGACAAGCGGCGGTGGGAGTCGCTCGCGCCCCATATCGCCGCAGTACGCGAGCTCGCCGCATAAACCACCGCTTTCAGGAGAGGCATACATGAACGTCCGAACATTCGCTCGTATCACCCTTGGCGCGGCCCTCGTCGCTGAGGGCGGCATGGCGCTGCGTCGTTTCGAGGCCCGCCGTCGCGGCTTTGAGGCCGCCGCCCGCCGGGCCTCGGCGCTGGGTCGTCCCCTCGTCGTGGTCGGTGACCCCGACGCTGGCGCTCACACCCGCCTGGTGCGGGCCTACGAATGCGGCGATCTGTGCATTGACCTACGGGGCTGTCCCAGGTGCCAGGTCATGCAAGCTGCCGACCTCACCGCCGGGCCTGTGCCTGGCGTCGCGGACGACTCGGCCGTCGTCTTCGTGTCATGCGTCCTCGAATACGTGGATGACCCTGCGTCGGCGGCGACCGAACTTCGACGAATGGCCGGCTCACCGGAAAACCTCTTCCTCGTATTCGTCGAACCATGGTCGCTCACCGCGTCGCTCTACCCGGGCGCCCGATGGGCCGGCGGCCAGGAGGGTGAAGACATTACGATGACGCCCATCACGACGACCAGAAAGCTCGCTGCCGCGGGCGGTTTGCTCGGATTGTTGACGCTAGCGATTCGCGCAGCGCGGCGCTGAGCCGTGCGCATCCGCCACTGATTTAGGGCGCGAACATTCACTGCTGCGCGGTCGCTTCGCCGAGCGCGCATTGGCGTAATCTATGGTTTTCGCGCGCATGGCATTTTTAGCAACCTCGCAGTGATCGGCGATAGTATGAACAAGGGGGTGGGTATGGATGGGGGCCCGATCAGGATGGATGCGCGGGGGCGATCTCTCATCGAGGTCGATTTTGACGCAGGTCTGCCCGAGATCGCGTACGTGAGCGATGTCGCTCGTTGGCTCAGGACAACGGAAAAAGCGGTGCGGGACCGCGTTCGGCGCGATCAGCTCCCACGGCCGGGGAAGATGGGCAAGCGCCTTGCGTGGAGTCGCGCCTTGTTGCTTGATTGGGCGCGAGAACGCGGCCGGGCGGCTGGGACACCCAGCATGAGCATCAAGCTCCGCCCATACATCAAGGACAAGACCCGCTACCACGTGGACATGCAGATCGAGCACCCCACCACCCAGCTGCCCCTGCGCAAGCGCATCGCCGCGCCCGCGGGCCTCGACGAGCGCCAGGCGCAGCGTTGGGGCGAGAAGGAGCTGGAGAAGTGGGTAAAGACGTTCGCACTGCCGAACCCGAGAGAGGAGGACAACGCGGCCAAGGCCCCCGTCAGCGCACCGCGCGAAAGGTGCGAACTGACGTTCGAGGGGTACTACCACGAACGATTCGAACCCAACTATGTGCGCCTTCAGCGAGCGGCGACCCAGGTCAACTACGAAACCGCATGGCGCAACCACCTCTCTTCGCTTGGAAAGCTCCCGATTCGCGCGATCGACGTGGAGCGGATCGACACGCTGAAGGCGGAGCTCACTGGAAAAGGGCTCCACCCGACGTCCGTCAATAACCTGCTCAAGAAGCTCGCCAAGATGCTGCGGTGGGCGCTGCACCGGCACCTCATCGCCGGTCTGCCGCTCATCGAGTTCCTCAAAGCGACGCCCCGGGTTCGCGCCCACTACTCCGGGGAGCAGCTCGATGAACTCCGCAAGGCGGTGGCCCAGCTCGCACCCGAGGATGTCGTGGTCTTCGTCCTCGGCTTCGAGTGCGGGCTGCGGACGGGCGAGATCGCGGCGCTCCGCTGGAGCGACGTGAACATGAGCAAGCGGCTGATCAAGGTGTCTCGCTCGCAGTTTCGCGGGAAGGAGGGGCCCTGCAAGGGTACCGTCGGCGACGTCGGCATCACGCAGGCACTCTTCGACGCGCTGACCCGCCTGGGCCGGCGAGGGCCGCGTGTGCTCTACCGGTGTTCGCAACACACCAAGTGGGAGCACGCCGAGCATTCGGAGCACAGCGTCAAGACGGCGCTTCATCGACTCCAGCGAATCGTGAAGTTCGATACCACCGGGCTCCACATCCTGCGCCAC
>NZ_JACCSO010000057.1 GCF_013812955.1 Nannocystis sp.
GCGCGCGGGGGCGGGCGACGGGGCGAGGGCGATGGCGAGCGCGAGCGCGAGCGAGGCGGCGTGGCGGCCGGGCGCGACTGGTGAGCTGGCTGGAGGGACAGGTCGGGCTGGCGTTCGGGACATGGCCGGAGGGACATGTCTCGCTGGCGCGGGTGAGCTGGCCGGAGGGACAGGTCGGGATGGCGCTCGGGACATGGCCGGAGGGACAGATGGCGCTGGCCCTTGGGACATTGTCGTTGGGCCAGGTCGACCCGGGTCCGGGGCTCACACGCCGCTGGGGCGCGCGGTCTTCGGCTTCTTGGCGACCGGGCCGGGCACGGGCGGCAGCGCGTCGGCGGCGGGCGGCGGGGTGCTGGCGTCGATGGCGGGCTGCTCGCGGCGGGCGGCGACGGGCTGCTGTTTTTTGGGTTCGGCGGCGGCGGGGGGGGCGATGGAGCCGGCCTGGGCGACGCGGGCGGGTTGTTTCGGCAGGGGTTGGTTCGGCAGCTCGAGGCCGTTGGCGGTCAGGCGCACGGTCTGGTGCTGGGCGACCGCGGCGCGGCGCTGCATGTAGATCTGGACCAGGCGGCGGGCGGCGTAGTGGGCCTTGATCTGCCACTTGGGCTCGTTGGCGAGCAGCACGGCGAAGGCGATCTCGGGGCGGTCGGCGGGGGCGTAGCCGACGAACCAGTTGTAGTTGAGGCCGGGGGCGCGCTTGCCGGTCAGGCTGCCGGTCTTGCCGGCGACCTCGATGTCCGGGATGTAGTAGACGCCCTGGCGGTCGCGGAAGCTGCCGCGCGCGGTGCCCTCGGCGGTGGTGCGGACCATCATCTCACCGACCTGGTCGGCGATCTCTTTGGGGAGCACGCGCTCGGACTTCGGGAGGGCGGGGCTGCGGTCGCTGCCGTCGGGGGCGAGCACCTGGGCGACCACGTGGGGCGGCTGGTAGATGCCGTCGCGGGCGAAGATGCTGGCGAGCAGGGCGCCGTGCAGCGGGCTCATGTCGACGTGCCAGAAGCCGGCGGCGACGCGGGCGCGCTCCTTGGCGTCGGCGGGCACGAGCGCGGGGCTGCGCTCGATGGGGAACTCGAAGGGGATGTCGCTCTCGAATTTAAAGGTCTTGGCGATGTCGAGCAGGCCGTCGGCGCTGAGGTGCTTGAGGGCGAGCTTGGCGACCACGACGTTGTGGCTGTGGGCGATCGCGCCGCCGAGGTCGTCGCAGCGCTCGTCGCGGCGGGCGTCGTCGGTGAGCAGGTCGTCGGTGATGCCGTGCAGGCCGCCGGAGAAGCAGACCTTGGTCTTGTTGGTGACGGCGCGGCCGCGCAGCAGGCCGGCGGCGGTGACGAGCTTGAAGGTCGAGGCGGCCGGGGCCCAGGCGGTGGTCACGATCTCCAGGGGGTCGACCTGGGGGTCCATGCTCGAGTGGCCGGCGAGGGCGAGCACCGAGTTGTCGCGCACGTCGAGGATCACGGCGGCGGCGTAGGGGACCTCGCGGTTGCGAAAGATCTGGAGGGCCGCGTCCTGCAACACCGGGTCGAGCGTGTAGAGGATGCGGTGGCCGTCGCTCAGGTCCTGCACGAGGCCGCTGTTGGCCAGGCCGGTGGTGAGGCCGGCGAAGTCGGGGTCGGTCGACTTGCTGCCGGGCTTGGCCGCGGCGGCCTCGGCCGGGCCGATCGCCACCGCCTTGAGCGCCGCCAG
This sequence comes from Nannocystis sp., assembly GCF_013812955.1. Taxonomy (GTDB): domain Bacteria; phylum Myxococcota_A; class Polyangia; order Nannocystales; family Nannocystaceae; genus Nannocystis. The sequence goes on from NZ_JACCSO010000057.1 coordinate 1,678, forward strand.
GTCGAGGCGGTCTTGCCAGGGCAGCGCGGTGACCGGGGTCTCGGTAGGATTGGCGGGAGCGGCGGTCACGGCGGTGCGGACCACGTCGTGGGTCTCCGGCACAGCCTGGCGCTGCACGTAAAACGCGATGGCCCCGAGCGTGGCGATGAAGAACACCGCGCCGAAACCGCCGAGCCGTGTGCGTGGGGCCGACATGCCGGGCGGTCATAGCAGCGTCGCGCCGCCCCGGTCAAAAACCCGGCGTACGGGGCCGCTGCGGGCGGAGATCTCGACTGTGGGCCGGTTTTGCCGCGGGTGACAAGGCCTGGGGGCGGCGGGCGACCTGCGCGCCGGGGGGGGCCAGGTGGACGCGAGGTGGGCGCGAGGTGGGCGCGTTGCGGGCGCGAGGTGGGCGCGTTGCGGGCGCGAGGTGGGAGCGGGGCGGGCGCGGGCACCGGCGGTAGGGTGAGCGCTCGATCGAGCCTACATCGTGGGACTGGCGCGCACCAGTTTCACCGGCAGCGTACGCGGGACACCGGGGGTCTGATACCCTCCCGGCAGGGAGTCCCCATTACGGGGTCGGCCGCGTGCCTATGCGTGACGAGACGATTGTCACAGTCATCAACAAGTCCGACGAAGCGGGGGGAAACCGTCCAAAGAAGGAAGCGTGCCTGGTCGTTATCTATGGCGCGGAGCTTGGACGCAAGTACCACATCGACGGCCGGGAGATGACCATCGGCCGGGGGACGCTGAACGACATCTGTGTCAGCCAGGACTCGGTCTCGCGGACGCACGCGATGCTGCGGGTCGAGGACGCGGGGATCAAGATCCGCGACAACGAGTCGACCAACGGGACCTACGTCAACGACCACAAGATCCACGAGGCGTGGCTCAAGGACGGCGACCTGATCAAGATCGGGCGAGCCATCTTCAAATTTTTGAGCGGCGACAACATCGAGAGCCTGTATCACGAGGAGATCTATCGCCTCTCGACGGTCGACGGGCTGACCCAGATCTTCAACAAGCGCTACTTCCTGGAGACCCTCGGGCGCGAGCTCAGCAGGGCCCGCCGCTACGACCGGCCGCTCGCGCTGGTGATGTTCGACATCGACTACTTCAAGCAGTGCAACGACAACTTCGGCCATCGCGCGGGTGACTTCGTGCTGCGCGAGATCTCGGATGTGGTGCGCGAGCGGGCCCGCAAGGTCGATGTGCTGGCCCGCTACGGCGGCGAGGAGTTCGCGTTGATCTTGCCGGAGATCGAGCTCAAGGGCGCGACCCTGTTCGCCGAGAAGATCCGGACCATGCTCGCCGAGTCCAAGTTCAACTTCGAGGGCCGCGCCATCCCCGTGACCATCTCGGTCGGCGTGGCCGAGCTGACGCCGGAGATCGCGACCTACGACGACCTGATCAAGCGGGCCGACGCCCGGCTCTACAAGGCCAAGCAGACCGGACGTAATCGGGTCATTTCGGTCGACTGAGCCGACTGACCCAACTAACTCGTGTGACTCATGTGAGCGATGTGAATCATCGCTCGGCGGGCGAGCCGGCGAGCGGGGCCGGGGTCGCTTCGGGGGGCCGGGCGCGGAAGGTGTCGAACAGCATCCAGCCGCCGAGGACCAGGAACAGGACGGCGGCGGCCCGCTGGACCAGGACCGGGTCGATGCGGCTGCGCAGGAGGTCGCCGACGAGCACGGCGATCAAGCTCGAGAGCACGAGGGCGAGGGCGGCGGCGGCGAAGACCAGCCACTTCTGACCGCCGGTGGCGGCCATGCTCATGGTGGCGAGCTGGGTCTTGTCGCCGAGCTCGGCGAGGAAGACGAGCCCGAAGGTGGTCAGAAAGCTGCGCAGGTCCATGGGGAGGCGAAGATGGCGGTCCGGGGGGGCCCTGGCAAGCGAGGGCTTGCGCCGGGCCGCCCGCTGGGCCTTACTTCGCGGGTGAGCTCGACTCCGCCCCTGCCCGCGGCCGCCGCCCGGATCGCCCTCCTGAGCCCGCTGGCCATCGATCAGATCGCGGCGGGCGAGGTCGTCGAGCGCCCGGCCTCGGTGGTCAAGGAGCTGGTGGACAACGCGATCGACGCCGGCTCGAGCCGCGTCGACGTCGAGCTCGAGGAGGGCGGGCTCGGGCTCATCGCGGTGCGCGACAACGGCAAGGGCATTCATCCGGACGACCTGCTGCTGGCGGTCACGCGCCACGCGACCAGCAAGCTCCGGGACCCGAGCGAGCTGGCGGACATCGGCACCCTCGGGTTTCGCGGCGAGGCGCTGGCGAGTATCGCGGCGGTGGCCCGGCTCGACATTCGTAGCCGTCAACATGGGGCCGCGGTCGGCACTCACTTGCATGCGCGTCCGGGCGAGCCGCCGCGCCTGACCCCGGCCGGCATGCCGGTGGGCACCCAGGTGGAGGTGCACGGCCTGTTCGCGACCCTGCCGGCGCGGCGCAAGTTCATGCGCGCGGAGGCGACGGAGGTCGGGCAATGCAGCGAGATCCTGCTGCGCCTGGCGATCGTGCATCCGGAGGTGCACGTGACGCTGCGCCACGGCAAGCGCGAGCTGCTGAACTTGCCGCGCGGGACCCTCGATCAGCGGGTCGCGCAGGTGCTGGCGCGGCGGGTCAGCGGGCCGTTGTTCGGGTTCGCGGGCGAGGAGGACGGGGTCGGCGTGCAGCTGTGGTTGCCGGCCCCGGAGGCGGCCGGGCGCGGGCGGGGCGGGCCGTACATCGTGGTGCGCAGGAGAGTGGTCCGGGAGCGCAGCCTGGCGCAGATCGTCGCCCAGGCGTACGGGCTGTCGGGCGAGGCGAGCACCTGCGTGATCGTCGAGCCGCCGCGCGCGAGCGTCGATGTCAATGTGCATCCGCAAAAGTCGGAGATCCGGTTCAGTGACCCGCAGCGGGTGTACGCGGCGGTGCGGCGGCTGCTCGCGGCAGCGATGCAGGCTGCGCCGTGGGCCGGGGTCGTTGGGGCGGCGCCGGTGGTCGGGCATGAGGCGGGGCGGCTGGAGGCGGGGCGGCCGAGTGACGCGCCGCGCGGCGTGGCATCGCTGGCGACCCCCGAG
>NZ_JACCSO010000086.1 GCF_013812955.1 Nannocystis sp.
AACATCGGCGCGTTCGAGGGCGGACAGAAGGCCAACATGATCGCCGCGAGCGCGACCCTGCGTCTAGGGGTCCGGCCGCCGCCCGGGCTCGCGCCGCAGGACGCGCTGGCGCAGTTGTTCGCGCTGGTGACGGATCCGGCGCGCGTGAACTTCGTGCCCGGCTTCCTCGCGCCGCCGCTGCCGGCCGCGGGTGCGTCTCAGCTGGCGCAGGCCCGCATGTCGGGGCAGGCGCTGGCGTCGCGGCTCGGTGTGACGCTCGGAGCGGCGGTGGACTTCTGGACCGAGGCGGCGCTGTTCTCCGCGGCAGGCGCGACGGCCCTGGTCTTTGGGCCAGGTGACATCGCGCAGGCGCACACGGCGGGCGAGTGGGTGGCGCTGGCGGAGCTCGCCGGGGCGGCGGACGTCTATCGGCGGATGTGGTCATGACAGGGAAGGAGGCCCGGCCGTGCTCTCGACACACGCGTTGATCGTCAAGCTACTGCGCAGTCTCGGCGGCCGTAAGGAGGTCGAGCAGTATCTCAAGCAGTTCTCGGAGATCGACCAGCGCCGCTTCGCGGTGATCAAGGTCGGCGGAGGCTTGCTGGCAGAGGACCTCGAGAGCCTGGCCTCGTCGCTGATGTTCCTGCATCAAGTCGGGCTGACGCCGGTGGTGGTGCATGGCGCGGGCCCGCAGCTGGCGGCGACGCTGGCGGCCGAGGGCATCGACGCCGGGGACTATACGCAGCGCCGCTCGCCGCGGGCGCTCGAGCTGGTGCGGCGGGTGTTTCGTCAGGAGAACCTGCGCCTGGTCGATATGTTGGAGGAGCTCGGGGCGCGCGGTCGGCCGATCGTCGGCGGGGTGTTCGAGGCCCAACTGGGGCCGGAGGGGCCGGGGGTGCCGGTGGTGCAGATCATGCGTGTGCAGCTCGAGGCGATTGATTCGAGCATTCGCGCGGGCTCGCTGCCGATCATCGCCAGCCTCGGGGAGACGGCGTCGGGGCAGATCCTGGACCTCGGGCCCGATGCGGCCACGGTGGCGCTGGCGCGGCAGCTGGGGCCGTTCAAGGTGATGTTCCTGCGCGCGGCGGGCGGGCTGCGCGACGAGTGCGGCGATCTGCTGAGCGCGATCAACCTGGCCGAGGACTACGAGCTGCTGATGGCCGAGCCGACGATGTCGCCGGCGTCGCGCCACAAGCTGGCGCTGGTGCACGCGCTGCTGGCCGAGCTGCCGCGGACCTCGTCGGTGTCGATCACCTCGCCGGAGCTGCTGGCGCGCGAGCTGTTCACCCACAAGGGCTCGGGCACGCTGATCCGCCGCGGCGAGCGGGTGCTGCGGCACGAGGGCGTCGAGACCGTCGATCGCGAGCGACTCACGCAGCTGCTGACGACCGCCTTCGGGCGCCCCCCGGTCGCGGATTATTATGAGTCGAAGAAGTTCTGGCGGATCTATTTGGCGGATTCGTATCGTGCGGCCGCGATCCTCACCGACGAGGGGGCGGTGCCGTATCTCGACAAGTATGCGGTCACCAGCGAGGCCCAGGGCGAGGGCATCGGCGGATCGCTGTGGCAACGCCTGGCCCGCGACAATGAGGCGTTGTTCTGGCGCTCGCGGATCGACAACCCCGTCAATCCCTGGTACTTCCAGCGCGCCGACGGCAGCTTCAGCAGCGGCGATTGGACGGTGTTCTGGTACGGCGTCGAGGGCTTCGCGGCGATCCAGGCCTGCGTCGAGCGGGCGCTGGCGATGCCGGCGACGCTGGCGGCGCACAGCCTCGGGGGCATGGAGTGATGCGGATCGGTCTCGTCGGCGCGCGCGGATATGTCGGCGCGGAGCTGATGGCGCTATTGGCCGAACATCCGGCGCTGACGCTGGCCTACGCGGCTTCGCGGCAGGGGGTCGGCGAGCCCGTGGTGGGCGCGCCGGGGCTGACGATGCAGGCGCTGACGCCGGAGACGGTGGCGGGCTGGCAGGCGGACGCGGTGGTGCTGGCGTTGCCGAACGATCTGTCGCGCACTTATGTGCCGAGCCTGGCGGCGGACACGGTGATCGTCGATCTGTCGGCGGACCACCGCTTCGATCCGGCGTGGGTGTACGGGCTGCCGGAGCGCGGGCGGGCCGCGATCGTCGGGGCGCGGCGGATCGCCAATCCCGGGTGTTATGCGACCGGGATGCAGCTCGGGCTGGGGCCGCTGTTGGGGCTGCTCGACGGGGCGCCGCAGGTGTTCGGGATCTCGGGGTACAGCGGGGCAGGGACCACGCCCTCGCCGCGCAATGACCCCGAGCGCTTGCGGGACAATATCGTGCCCTATGCATTGGTGGGGCATTTGCATGCGCGCGAGGTATCCCATCAGCTCGGGCGAGCCGTACATTTCACGCCGCACGTCGCGGGCTTCTTTCGCGGGATCAGCCTGACGATCGCGGCGACGCTGACCCGGCCGGAGACGCCGGCGAGCCTGCTTGCGCGCTTTAATGAGGCCTACGCGGACGAGCCGCTGGTGGCCGTGGGCGCCGAGATCCCCGAGGTCGCGCTGGCGGCGGGGCGCCACGGCGTCAGCATCGGCGGCTTCGCCACGGAGGGTCATCGGGCCGTGCTGGTCGTGACCCTCGACAACCTGCTCAAGGGCGCGGCGACGCAGGCGCTGCAAAACCTGAACCTGGCCCTCGGATCCGACGAGGGCCTCGGAGTGCCGACATTTGACGCGACCGCTGTGGGATAAGGGCCAGGCCGAGGTCGACGCGGCGGCGCAGCGCTTCTGCGCCGGGGACGACGTGGTGCTCGACCGCGCGCTGTTCGTGCACGACCTGCGGGCCTCACGGGCGCACGTCGCCGGGCTGGCGCGCATCGGGGTGCTGCCGGCCGGCGAGGCGGCGGCGCTGATCGACGGTTTGCTCGAGCTCGAGGGGCTGTTCAGCGCCGGAGAGTTCGTGCTCGACGAGCGCTTCGAGGACGGACACTCGGCGATCGAGCACTGGCTGAGCGAGCGGCTCGGTGATGTCGGCCGCAAGGTCCACACCGGGCGCAGCCGTAATGACCAGGTGCTGGTGGCGATGCGCCTGTATCTGCGCGACGCGCTGGCGACGACGGCGAGCCATTGCCTGGACGCCAGCGAGGCCTGCCTGACGCGCGCCGAGCAGACGGCGATGCTGCCGCTGCCGGGCTACACGCATCTGCAGCGGGCGGTGCCGTCGTCGATGGGGGCGCTGCTGGCCGGACACGCCGAGGCCTTCCTCGACGATGTGATGATCGTGCGCGGGGCAGCGGCGGCGCTCGACAGCTCGCCGCTGGGCACGGCCGCGGGTTATGGGGTCAACCTGCCGCTCGACCGCGAGGGCGTGGCGCGCGAGCTCGGCTTCTCGCGGGTGCAGGTGTCGCCGGTGTATGCGCAGAACAGCCGCGGCAAGCTCGAGCTGCTGGCGGTCTCGGGGCTGCATCAGGCGCTGCTCGACGTGCGGCGGCTGGCCTGGGATCTGAGCCTGTTTGCGACGGCGGAGTTCGGCTTCGTGCGGCTGCCGGACGCGTATACGACGGGCTCGTCGATCATGCCCAACAAGCGCAACCCGGACGTGGTCGAGCTGCTGCGCGCGCTGCCGGCGGTGAGCGAGGGGGCGATGATCGAGCTGTCGTCGCTGCTGTCGCTGCCGAGCGGATATCACCGCGATCTGCAGGCCAGCAAGGCGCCGACGTTGCGGGCGTTCATGCGCGGGCTCGAGGGCCTGGGGCTGGTGCCGGCGCTGATCGGACGCATCGAGTTCGACGCGGCGAGGATGCGCGCCGCGATCACGCCCGAGCTGTACGCGACCGATCGCGCGATCGAGCTGACGAGCGCGGGGCTGCCGTTTCGTGACGCCTATCGCCAGGCGGCGCTCGACATGCATGGCCTCGCGGACAGGTCGCCCGAGGCCAGCCTGTCGGCGCGCGTCTCGCTCGGTGGGGCCGGGCAGCTCGGCCTGGACCGGCTGCGCGCGCGCCTCGAGCAGCTGCGGCGCTGACCAAAACGGGGGCCAGAACGGGGCTAGAACAGGCGCTCGATCGACGCCAGGGCCTCGTCGCACTCGGCCGCAGTGACGATCAGCGGCGGGACCAGGCGCAGGACCCGGGGGCCGGCGGGGACCAGCAGCAGGCCCTGCGTGAGCGCGGCGCGGGCGAGGTCGATGGCGGCGCGGGGCTCGTTCGTGCCGAGCTCGACGCCGAGGATCAAGCCCCAGCCGCGGACGTCGGCGATCTTGCCGGGCAAGCGGCCGGCGAGCGCCTCGAGGCCGCGCTGCAGCTGGAGGCCGCGCTCGCGGGCGTTGGCGACCAGGCCGTCGCGCTCGAGGGTATCGAGGACCGCGAGCGCGGCGGTGCAGGCGAGCGGATTGCCGCCGAAGGTGCTGGCGTGGTCGCCGGGCTCGAAGACGTCGCAGCTGCGCCGACAGAGCATCGCGCCGATCGGCAAGCCGCCGGCGAGGCCCTTGGCGAGGGTGATGACGTCGGGCTCGACGCCGATGCGCGCGTGGCCCCAAAACTCGCCAGTGCGGCCGACGCCGACCTGCACCTCGTCGAGGATCAGGAGGATCTGCCGCGCGTCGCACAGCGCCCGGACCTGTTGGAAGTAGACCGGGTCTCCGGGGCGGATGCCGCCCTCGCCCTGCAGCGGCTCGAGCAGGATCGCCGCGACCGTCGGGCCCTCGCGCTCGAGCTCGTGCACCGCGGCCTCGAGCGCCGCGAAGTCGTTGTAAGGCACGTGCACGAAGCCCTCGACCAGGGGCTCGAAGCCGCGGTGATAGCGGGGCTGGCCGGTGGCGCTGACGGTGGCGAGGGTGCGACCGTGAAAGCTGGCCTGGGCGCTGATGATCACCGGTGTGGAGACGTCGCGGCGGGTGTGCGCGTATTTGCGCGCGAGCTTGATCGCGGCCTCGTTGGCCTCGGCGCCCGAGTTGCAGAAGAAGGCCCGCTCGAGCGGAGCACCGGCGCACAGCCGCCGCGCCAGCTCACCCTGCTCGGGGATGTAATACAGGTTGGAGACGTGGTGCAGGCGGCGGATCTGGCGGCTGACGGCGTCGATCAGGGCCGGGTGCGCGTGGCCGAGGGTGCAGGTGGCGATGCCGGCGGCGAAGTCGAGGTAGGCCCGACCCTCGCTGTCCCATACGCGGCAGCCCTCGCCGCGGGTCAGGGCGATCGGGAAGCGACCATAGGTCGCCATGACGTGCTGGTCGAAGGTTGCGGGATCGAAGCTGGCGTCCTGGGCATGCATGGCGTGAAGGGGGCACTACCATACCGCGACCCCGCGGTGGGCCGGTATCAGAACAGGTGGGTGATGCTGACCGTGAGGCTGCCGGATCCGCCGGCGACGATGTCGTTGCGCCCGTCGTTGTCGACGTCGCCGACGGCGATCAGCGCGGGCGAGCTGGGCCCGACGATGTCGAAGATGTGCTCGCAGGTGAAGCCGCCCTTGCCATCGCCGGCGAGCACCACGAAGTTGCTCTGGTCGGTGGCGGAGATCAGGTCAGGGCCCGGCACCGCGTCGAACTCGGCCAGTGCGCCGCCGAGCAGCGGCCTGGTGGTGATGTAACGCTGGCGGCCGTTGCTCCACTGGTTCAGCTCGGTGCCGGCCCAGACCTGGGCCATGCCTGCTCCCTCGTGGGCATGCACGGCGACGACGTCGGTCAGCATCTGGAAGTCGAGATCGGCGCCGAGCACGGCCATGCTGGCCGCTTCGGGGGCGTTGAACTGGCGCAGTGGTTCGAGGAACGGCCCCTTGCCGCCGACGAAGGCCACGAAGATGCCGCCAGCGTCGCTCGGGATCGGCGCGAGCAGGTCGGGCACGCCGTCGAGGGAGAAGTCGCCGACCCAGGCCCGGGTCTCGATCGGAACGACGGTGCCGGGCTGCTCGGGCGAGAATTGGCCGTTGCCGTCGCCGAGCTGGATCCCGAGGCGCGGCTCTGCTTCGCTGACGGTGGCCACGTCGGGGAGCCCGTCGCCGTTGATATCGGAGATGAACACCTGAACGGGGAACGGGGCGGTTGGGCGCGGCTCGCCGACGGTGAACACGGCGCCGTCGTTGAACAGCAGGTGCAGCACGCCGTTGGCCTCGCGGCGGGTGACGGCGAGGTCGATGTCGCCGTCGTTGTCGAGGTCTCCGGCGGCGAGCGCGAGCTCACCGGTCGGCCCCTCGGCGAAGTTGACGAAGGCTCCGGCGAGGTTGAAGTTGCCGTTACCGTCGTTGAACCCGATCTCGATCATGCCGGACGCGGGCAGGGCGGCCGCGAAGTCGAGGTCCGTGTCGCCGTCGAGGTCGGCCAGGATGAAGGCGCTGGGCGCATTGGAGAGGTTCCATTCGGAGCCGAACCCGTCCGGTGGGTCGCAGCCGGGCAGCGGGATCGCCGGGCTCTCGCCGCACTCGCCGGAGATGCAGGCGTAGCCGAAGCCGCACTCCTCGTCGGAGTAGCAGTCGTAGCCCGGGCTGCAGCGCCATTTGCTGGCCGGGATCTGGGCGCCATAACCACCGCAGCAGCCGACTGATTCCTCGCACACGCCCTCGCTGCTGCAATAGCCGCAGTAAAGATGATCGCAGTCGTCGTAGGACTCGCACTCGGGCATCGGCTCGGTCGTCGTCGGCCGGGTCGGGTCGGTCGGGTCGCTGGTCGGGTCGCTGGTCGGGCCCGCGCTGGTGCTCTCGGTGCCCGCGCTGGTGCCTTCGGTGCCGCTGTCTTGCGGGGCCCCGGGGCCGCAGGCGGCGAAGGTGATGAGACCGAGGATCGGGAATCCGAGCGGATCGATGCGCTTGTTCAAGTCAGGCATAAGCACGACAGCGTGACACGGAGCGGGGCGAGCACGCAAATGTGCGGCTGCGAGCGCCCTGGTGCCCGCAGCCGGTCCTTCGCCGGCATCCGCCGGCATCCGCTGGGCCATGGGCTAGAACGCCAGGTGGAGGATCTCGATCGTGGGTCCGCCGAGCCCGCCGGCGACGATGTCGGGGAGCCCGTCGCCGTCGACGTCGCCGACGGCGAGCAATCCGGGCGCGCTGGTGCCGGCGATGTCGGCGATGTGCTCACAGGCGAAGCCGCCGGAGCCGGTGCCGAGCAGCACCGTGAGTCGAGCGAGGCCGGTGGCCGCGACCAGATCCGGGCCCGGCTTCGGATCGAGCTCGGCCAATAGGCCGCCGGTCAGCGGCAAACTGGTGGGATAGCGCGACGGCTCGAAGGCCCAGGCCTTGCTGGCGGTGCCGGACCAGACCTCGGCGAGTCCCGCTGCGCGATCCGCTTGCACGAACACGAGGTCGGGCAGGTTGTCCAGGTCGAGATCGGCGGCCAGAGCGGCGACGTCCGCCGCCGGGACGGGGAAGGTTTGCAGCGGCGTGAGCAGTGGTTTGGGTCCGCCGATCCACAGGGCCGCCTCGTTGTCGGCGATCGGTGCGAGCAGATCGGCGACGCCATCGATGCTGAGGTCGGTGAGTACGGCCGGGCCGGTGATCGTGGGCATGATGCCGGCTTGCTTGGACGCGAGCTTGCCGGTGCCGTCGCCCATCTGCACCGTGACCGATGCCGCGCTGTCGTTGATGGTCATTACGTCGAGCGCCCCGTCGCCGTTCAGATCGGCGACGAACACCTGCTCGGGCAGGGTGGCGAGGAACTGCGGCGCGACGGCGACGGTGAATACGGCGCCGTCGTTGAACAGCAGGTTCAGCGTGCCCTGGACCTCGCGCCGGGTGACGACCAGGTCCAGGTCTCCGTCTTTATCAAGATCTCCCGCGGCGAGGGCCAGGTCGCCGGTCGCCTCGGGGGCGAGCGCGTAGGCCCCGGCGAGCAGGAAGTTGCCGGCGCCGTCGTTCAATGCGATCTCGATCGAGCCCGACGCGGGCTCGGCGGCCGCGAGGTCGAGGTCGAGGTCACCGTCGAGGTCGGCCAGCACGAAGGCGGAGGGCGCATTGGAGAGGTTCCATTGCGAGACATCCATGGCCGGGGGCGGACAGATCGGCAGCACGAACGGCGGGACCTCGACGCACTCGCCCCGCGAGCAGGTGTAGTTCTCGGGGCAATCCCGGTAGGTGTCACAGTCGTCATAGTCGTAGTCGTACGGCTCCTCCGAGCAGACCGGGTTCATGCGGCAGGAGCCCTGGTAACATTGATTGCAGTAGGCGCTGATGTAGCATTGCGAGTCGAGCTCGCACTCCGGGATCGGCGGCTCGGTCGTGGTCGGCTCGGTCGTGGTCGGGCGGGTCGGGTCGGACGGGTTCGTCGGCGAGTCCGTGGTCGCGTCTTCGGTGCCGGTGCTGGTGGCATCGGTCTCGCCCGCCGGCGATCCGGCGGGACCGCAGGCGGCGGCGCCGAGCAGACCGAGGATGGGAAAGGAGACGAAGGAGACGAAGGAGACGAGACCGGCGTGGTTGTTCAAGTCAGGCACAAGGGCGACAAGTTGGCACAGGGCCAGGCGGGCACGCAAGTGTGCGCGCCTGCGCCCGCTCCGTCCTCATGATGACGATGATGACGATGATGGACGGAGCGGCGTGGTTTCAGACAGGCACGGTGCCGGTGCCGCGCCCCATCATGCCTGTGATGCCACCAGCGCCGGAGCGGGTCTTGCCGCGGCGGATGCGGATGCCGAGCGCGATCAGGCAGAGGCCGAAGGCGATGGCGTAGCTGCCGATCAGCCAGATCAGGCCCAGCGCGCCGGCCAGCGGGAACGCGAACACCAGCAGGCCGAAGGCGATCGAGAGCAGACCGCCGAGGCCGAGCCAGAACTCGCCCTCGATCTCGTGACGCAGGCGGATGGCGGCGACGATCTCGAGCACGCCGGTCACGAGGGCCCAGGCCGCGATGTACAGCAGGATGGCGACGGTCGTCGCGCCGGGCGCGAGCCACGTCAGGACCCCGAGGCCGATGCCGAGCAGCCCCTGCAGGAGGAAGAGCCACCAGTTTTCGGTGTGGCCGCGACCGCGGATCGCCGCGGCGACCGACAAGATGCCGTCGACCAGCGCATACGCGCCGAAGAACAGCACGAGCACCTGCAGGGTGATGCCGGGCCAGGTGAAGGCGAGCACGCCGAAGATGATCGCGGCGAATCCGCGGAGCACCAGCGCCCACCAGTAACGAGAGATCGGCTGCGTCATGCGATTGTCATGCATTGCCATTGCGAGGTTCCTCCGATGGGTCCGCCGCGCGCTCAGGCCGGAATGTCGGCGGGGGCGAGCGGGCCGCCCTCCTTGACGTGGATGAGCTCCTTCGTGCCGTCGGCATGGACGAGCTCGAACACGGCGATGACGTTGGGGTCACCCTCGAGCACCCAGATCTCGGTCGGCTGGAACGCGAGGTGATCCGCGCCGTCGAGCAGCACCTCGAAGGTGTCGTCCTTCGGATCGTAGGATAGACCGAGGAGGCGAGCGTTCTGGGCGTAGATCTGATCACCCAGACGCGGGGACAGCACCTCGAGCGTCACCAGGTCGGGGAGGTCGTTTTGCAGGTGCTGCTTGGTGAAGTCGTCGAAGTAGACCGGCCATTGCGCGCGCGGGATCTGGGTGGTCGTCGCCATGCCCGGGCCTCCTACCATGGGGCGTATGTGCGGCAAGCCGTTCGTGGAAACCGCGAGTCGTGAACGCGGGTCCGGCTGGCTGGGGCCGCTTCCGTGGCGCCGTGGCGCACCGGGAGTCGGGGCTGGTGACGGCGCCGGATTCGCCGCGGCGCAGACCCGGCCGACCGTCGGCTCGTCCGCTTCGTGACCGTCTGCGGACGGGGGCGAGGTGGCCGCCGGGTCTGACGATCGTGGTATAGCTGGCCGCCATGGGATTCTTCGACAAGGCCAAACAGTTCATGGGCGGCAAGAACATGGCGAGCGTGGCCATCACGGTCATCGAGCGCCAGCCGGCAGAGACCGCCCGCTTCCCGATCGGTGATTCGGTGCTCAAGGGCACGATGGTGATCACCGCGCAGCAAAAATGCACGCTGCTGGCCACCAAGTACGAGGTGTGGCTGATCATCGAGGGGGAGGCCGGCGATTCGCCGCATCTGGTGCGCTCGGAGCAGGATCCGGCCCCGAATACGAGCTATAGCGACACCTGCCTGAAGATGCCCTGTGATCTGGTGCCGGGGCAGGTGATCACCCAGCCGTGGATGGTCAGCGACGTCGATATCCCGGCGATCCTCGCCAAGAACGGGTTCTCGCGCGCCAACGAGGCCGCGAGCGATCCGCGGGTGCGGCTGGTCGTCAAGTGCATCGCCGATGTCAAGGGCTCGCCCTTCGACCCGAGCGCCGAGGTGACCGTCGGGCTCTCGCCCTCGTGAACGCCACACCCCGTCTGGGCCCCTGAATCGGCCTGCGGCGGATGAAGCGCCGTGGTAGGGTGCGGCGTGCGCCTGGCAGTGCTCGCCCTCGCTCTCGGCCTCGTTGCCGCCTGCAGCGGCCGTTACCCGCATGCCGAGGCGGGTGTGCAGGTGCTGGCGGCGATGCCGGGGCTGCCGGCGATCCCGCGCGGCTGTCTGGTCGCCAATCATGTGCACACGATCATCTCGGACCGCTACAGCCACGCGCCCGGGGCGGTGAACGTGGACTATGCATACAGCAAGAAGGGGCTGGCCAGCGCGATCGCGGCGTTCGAGCGCGCGGACGTCGACGCGATGGTCGTCACCGATCATAATGCGATCGACGCGATCTTCGACCCGCAGATCCAGGCATCCGGGATGACGGTGATCGGCGGGATGGAGTGGACCACCCGCAGCGGCCACGCCCTGCTGATCGGCTTCGAGACGACGCGGGCCTCGGACGCGATCTTGCCGCCGGCGTGGCGCACACGCCCGACTCTGGCCGACTTCCGCGTGATGGTCGACCGCACGCACGCGCGTGGTGGTCTGGTGATCATCGCCCATCCGCGCGTGCCGTTTCGGACCTGGCCCGAAGATACTTTTGCGGCCGATGGCGTCGAGGTCTGGGGCCTCGACCACTTCTTCATGCGCAACCGCGCGGCGCAGCGCTGGTGGCATGAGCGCCTGGTCGGCGACGAGCGCCTGATCGCCGTCGCCGGCACCGACCTGCACCCCGGGGCGAGGATCCGCAGCCATCAGTATCCGCTCAATTGGGTGTATGCGTCGGGCTGCGATCGGGACGCGATCCTCGCGGCGATGCGCGCGGGGCACCTGCTGCTCATCCGCGACAGCAAGGCGCCGGTCGTCGCGCTCGGCGTCGAGACCGGGGGGGTCCGCGACTTCGCCGACGCGCAGGCCGGGGACACCGTGGTCCTCGGCGGACGCGAGCAGGTCGAGCTGCAGCTGCGCGTGACCGCCGGCGCCGGTGCGCGCTTGCGGGTGCTCGGGCGCGCCGGCCTGCTGCACGAGCGCCGCATCGATGGACCTGACCGCAGCGTGCGCTTGCAACTACAGGTAAAACCCGGCGACTTCGTGCGCGCGGAGCTGTACGCGGGCCGGCGCGGCCGCAAGCTCATGGCGCTGTCGAATCCGCTGTATTTCCGGTGAGGGGCGCCTGCCATAAACACAGGCCGGGGGAGTCGTCGCTGACGACGATGCCGTCGGGGCCGCCTCCACGCGCACCGGCGAGGGGTCGGGCTGTGGCGGTTCGGACTGCACCGGCCCCGGCTCGACCGGCTCGCGCGATGTTCGGGCGCTGGCGCCGAGCCCGTGGGTGTGTCTTACTCAGCCATGGCTTTCGATCCGAGCCCTGTCCGTGCGGCGCGCAGCTCTGCTGCGTGCGACCGTGGTTGTGGCCGTGTTTGCGGCCTGCGGAGACGAGGTCGCCATGCCCGAGGGGCAGGCCTGGTCGCATACGAAGGATGAGGTCGCCAGCGTGCATTCGTATCACGTGGCGAACGTCGAGGAGGACGGCAATGTGCCGGTGACCGAGCAGGACCACTGGAGGCAGCCGGACAGCCACAGCTTTCGTCAGGGCCCGAAGCTTTGAGGAGGTGGGCATTGACGGCTGCGACGCTGGTCGCATGTACGAGCACGTCGCAGCAGACGGCGCCGGGGCCTGTGCCCGAGGTCGCGGCCGCGAGGGCCCCGATCGAGCCGACAGGACCGATGCCGGGGGTGAAGACGCCGGTGGCGCTGCGCTTGCGGATCAAGCTCCCGACCGCGCCCGAAGTGGTCGCATGGGCGCCCGGCGGGGCTCGCCTGGTCGTCGGCGACGACCGGGGCGCGCTGCAGATCCTGGACGCGAGGACGGGGCTGCCGGTGCACGACCTCGGGCGGTTTCCGATGCGCGTCACGGGGCTCGCCGTGTCGGAGACCCGGGTCGCGGCCGCGGGGTCGACCGACCTGCGGATATGGTCGGCAGCGACCGGTGCGCTCGAGCGCGAGCGGCACGACCACAAGGAGCTCATGCCCGACCTGCGCTTCGTCGGCGAGGAGCTGCTCGCGGTCGATCTGCGCAATATGCTGCTGCGCTGGGACCTGCGCGGCGGACAGGCCGTGAAGATCGAGGTGCCGACGCTGCACGCGCTCGCGCTGGCGATCGAACCGAACGGCGCCGGCCTGGCCATCGGTGGATACGGCAATGTCGAGCTGATCGACGTCCCCGGCGGCGCGCGGCGGTTCAAGCTCGAGATGCCGAATTGCAGCACCGCGCCGAAGGACCTGCTGTGCGCCGTCTGGCGCGAGGTCGAGATCGAGGAGTTCCCGAGCGAGGACGACGACACTCGGATGACCTACAAGGCGATGAAGCCGAACTGGCAGGTCAGCGACCTGGCGTTCTCGGCCGACGGGACCCGCCTCGCGCTCGGTCGCAGCGACGGGATCGCGGTGGTGATCGACGTGGCCACGGGCAAGCCGATCGCGCGCTTCGACGCGGGCCACGGCAAGCGCGCGGTGGTCGCTTTGACGGCGGATGGCGGGACGCTGGCGATGGGGGACGGCGACGGCTATCTCGCGGTGTGGGACCTCTCGTCGCGCCGCGAGATCCGGGTCGTGTACGAGCCCTACCAGATCGTCGGATGCCTGGCCTTCTCGGCGGACGACACTGCGCTCGCGGCGGGCGGGCCCGGTGCGAGCGTGACGATCTGGGATCTGGGACGTTGACGCGGCGAGTTGCTCGTGCGGGTCGGGGCAAACTCGGCTAGTATCGTGATTCGCGCGCAATCGAGGGCTCGCGTGGGGAGGTCTGTGGTGCGGGCGGGTCCATCGACGGTCATCGAGCGGCGCGAGTACAAATATTTGATCGATCTCGCCATGGCGGCGAACATCCGCGCGGCGATCCAGCCATTTTGTGAGCTGGACCCGTGGGCCGCGGGACCCACGCGCTGCTATACGATCGACAGCCTGTACTTCGACACCACCGACCTGTCGCTGTTTTGGGCCAATGATCACGAGCAGGTCGATCGCTTCAAGATGCGGGTGCGAGGATATCCGTACGCGCCGAACAGTCCGGTATTTCTCGAGGTCAAGCGGCGCGTCAATGACATGATCTTGAAGTCGCGGGGCCGGGCCTCGCGGGCGATATGGGCCGGGATGCTGGCGGATCCGGCGGCGACTATCCCGGCGGAGATCGTCGGCAAGGACCGGGGAGCGGTGGAGCGATTCCTGGCCCTGGCGCGGACCCTGCACGTGCGGCCCTATACGCTGGTTCGTTATCAGCGTGAGCCGTACTTCAGCCGCATCGACGATTATGCGCGGGTGACCTTCGATACCGAGATCCGGGCGCAGGCGACGGACCGCCTGTCCTTCGAGCCGGCGCCGCGCGGCTGGCGGGCGCTCGACGACGCGGTCACGCAGCGCATGATGGCGTCGATGGTCGTGCTCGAGCTCAAATTCACGACCCAGGTGCCGCTGTGGCTGGTCAACCTGGTGCGCCGCTTCGGGCTCCAGCGCATGTCGTTCTCGAAGTATGGCACGTCGATCCGCGCGTTCTATCAGCCCACGGACCGCGACCGGGTCGCGCGACGACCGGGTTATTGGTGATCAATCGTCGTCCGGGACCACGGCGCCGTGGCGGCCTGCGCCGCCGGCGAAGCGACGGGCGCCGGCGAGGGCCTCGTGGTCGAGCGCGGCGGCGCCGTGATGGGCCTCGTTGATCAGGGCTGCGCTTTCGGACCGGTCCCATTGCTCATAGGCGGAGCTTCGGTCGGCGCGCATGCACACCTGCGGGAAGGCGGCGAGCTCGGCGGCCAGCGCCTCGGCGGCGGCGCGGGCCTGTCCGTGCGGGACGACGCGGTTGACGAGGCCGATCGCCAGGGCCTCCTC
>NZ_JACCSO010000093.1 GCF_013812955.1 Nannocystis sp.
CCGCCGGCCTCCGCGGATCGGCCTGCTGCGCCGCCGCCGGTGGCCGGGCCGAAGCGACCCCCGCCGGCCGGACCAACCTTGCCGCGGCCGAAGAAGCTGCCTGCGCCGGAGGTCGAGGAGCCGGGCGAGCTGATGCCGGTGCGTCCGACCACGGTGGCCGCGGTCCGCTCGCTCGCGGAACGCGAGCTTGCGCGCAGCTGCGGTGATGCTGCATCGCGTCGGCCGGTGGCGGTCGTCGTCGGCGTCGAGGTCGCGACCGGCAAGGTCAAGCGGGTCGAGCTGCGCGGCGACAAGGTCAGTGACACCTTGCGGGCCTGCGTCGTCGGCCGGGCGAGCAAGGCGTTTCAGTTCACGGGCCTGCGCGAGCGCGAATCCGAGTACAGCTTCGCCATGAAGTTGTGAACGTCACGGCCGCCCGCGCAGGTCCCGAGCCAAATGCTGCGGTGCCGCGGGGGACGGCTTGCAGGGGCCGCAGGGGACGGGTTTTGTTCACTTTGTACTTGCGCGGGCGTGACAGCCGCGTCAATGTCCGCGCCGTCATGTTCACGCTCACGCTCGACCCACCGGAGGTCTCGCCCCGTCTGGCGGTCATCACGATCGACCGTCAGGGCGAGAAGGTCAACACCATCGACCCTGCGGCGCTCGAGGAGGTCGAGCAGCAGTTTGCGGCGATCGAGGCGACCCCCGGGCTGGCCGGCATCATCTTGATCTCCGGCAAGCCGGACAACTTCATCGCCGGCGCCGACGTCGAGGTGTTTGCGAACGCCAAGGAGCGCCGCGAGATCGAGGCGTTCGGTAAGCGCGGACACGAGATCCTCAGCAAGATGGCCAGCGCCCGCGTGCCGATCGTCGCCGCGATCCACGGCGCCTGTCTCGGTGCCGGCCTCGAGCTGACCCTCGCCTGCACCTACCGGATCTGCAGCGACTCGCCGAAGACCGTGCTCGCGCTGCCCGAGGTCATGCTCGGGTTATTCCCCGGCGGTGGCGGCGTCTCCCGCCTGCCGCGCCTGGTCGGCCTGCGCGAGGCCCTCGACATGATCCTCACCGGCCGCAACATCCGGCCGCGCGCCGCCAAGAAGATGGGCCTGGTCGATCAGGTCGTCGCCCCGGAGGCGCTGCTGCCCGCAGCACGGGCCGCGGCCGCCAAGCTCGCGGAAGGCAAGCTGCAGCCGCGCCTGCATCCGAAGGGCGACCTCGTCCGCACCCTGCTGGAGAAGAACCCGCTCGGCCGCTCGGTGGTGTTTCGCCAGGCCCGCAAGACGGTCGAGAAGAAGACCTTCGGCCTGTACCCGGCGCCGCTGGTCGCCCTCGACTTGATCGAGCGCGGCCTGTCGCTGCCGCTGGGCGAGGCGCTCAAGCTCGAGCCGCCGGCCTTCGCCGAGCTGGCGACGGGTGAGACCTCGAAGTCGCTGGTGTCGCTGTTTCGCCGCAGCAACGCGCTCAAGAAGCAGCCGGTGTTCGACGCCGACGGCAACAAGGTCGAGGGCGCGGAGATCCGGCGCCTGGGCATGGTCGGCGGCGGCTTCATGGGCGCCGACATCGCCGTGGTCTCCGCGGAGAAGGGCATCGAGACCCGCATCCGCGACATCGCCGCGGAGCCGCTGGCGAAGGCGCTGGCGCACTGCAAGGCGCACTTCGACCGCAAGTCCCGCAGCATCGGCGAGCGCCACGTGTTCAAGGCGCGCAGCCGCGTGAGCGGCGGCCTCGACCTGACCGGCTTCTCGACGATGGACCTGATCATCGAGGCGGTGCCCGAGGTGCTCGGCCTCAAGCAGGACGTCTTCGCCCAGCTCGAGGCGATGGTCCCGCGCACCACGATCCTGGCCAGCAACACCTCGGCGCTGCCGATCACGAAGATCGGCGAGCGCCTGCAGCACCGCGACCGGGTGATCGGCCTGCACTTCTTCTCGCCGGTGTCGAAGATGCCGCTGCTCGAGATCGTGAAGACCGCGGAGACCTCGCCGCAGACCCTGGCGACCTGCCTGCGCTACGCCGCGCAGATCGGCAAGACCCCGATCGTCGTCAACGACGGCCCCGGCTTCTACACCACCCGCGTGCTGGGCTTCTATCTGATGGCCGCGCTGGAGATGGTCCAGGCCGGCCACAGCATCGAGGCGGTCGACCGCGGCGCCCGCATGGTCGGCTGGCCCGTCGGCCCGATCACCCTGCTCGACGAGGTCGGCATCGACGTCGGCGCCAAGGTCAGCAAGACGCTCGCGGCGGCCTTCCCGGACCGGATCTCGGTGCCCGCGACGGTCGACCAGTTTCTCACCGAGAAGCGCTACGGTCGCAAGTCGGGCCGCGGCTTCTATGTCTACCCGCCCGAGCAGCGCGGCCTGCTCGCCCGTCGCGCCCGCAAGCACGTCGACCCGGAGGTCTACGGCTACTTCGGCAGTCGTCAGGCGATCGCCGACGAGAGCAACCCCGAGGAGCTCGGTGAGCGCTTGACCCTGATCTGCGCGGCCGAGGCGGTGCGCTGCCTCGAGACCGGCATCCTGCAGAGCCCGCGCGACGGGGACATCGGCGCGGTGTTCGGCTTCGGCTACCCGCCGATGCGCGGCGGGCCGTTTCGCCACATCGACGCCCTCGGCCCGGGGGCCGTGCTGACCCGCCTCGCGGTCCTGCGCGAGCGCCACGGCGACGCCTACATCGCCCCGGACCTGCTGGTCCGGCTCGCACGCGAGGGCAAGAATTTCGCCAGCATTGAAGGAGAGCACGCATGAACGCCCGTCCGATCCGCTCCGTCGCCGTCATCGCCGGCGCCCGTACACCCTTCTGCAAGGCCGGCGGCGCCTTCATCCGCCGCTCCGCGGTCCAGCTCGGGGCAGTCGCCGCGCGCGAGACGATGCTGCGCGCCGGCATCCGCCCGGACCGCGTCGAGCAGATCATCTTCGGCATCGTCTCGGCGCCGGTCGGTGCGCCGAACATCGCCCGCGAGATCGGCCTCGAGGCGGCCTTCCCCGCCAGCGTGCCGGCTTACACGATCAGCCGCGCCTGCATCTCCTCGAACCAGGCGCTGACCAGCGCCGCGGACCAGATCGCGCTCGGCAAAGCCGACGTGATCCTCGCCGGCGGCGCCGAGGTGCTCAGCGACGTGCCGATCCTGTTCGGCCGCAAGTTTCGTGACGCGCTGTTTGTCGCCAGCAAGGCGCGCAGCACCGGCGAGCGGCTGAAGGCGTTTCGCGGCGTGGGCCTCAAGGACCTCGCCCCGGTCGCCCCGGCGATCGCCGAGCCCTCGAGCGGGCAGTCGATGGGCCAGGCCGCGGAGAAGATGGCCAAGGACTTCGGCATCCGTCGTGAGGCCCAGGACCGGTTCGCCGCGCACAGCCATCAGCGCGCGGTCGCGGCCTGGCATAACGGCGAGCTGGCCCAGCGGGTCGCGCCGGTGCCGGTCCCGAAGGGCAAGGAGCTCGGCATGGTCGAGCGCGACGACCACCCGCGCGACGACACCACCGAGGAGAAGCTGGCCAAGCTGCGGCCGGTGTTCGACCGCGAGTTCGGCTCGGTGACGGCGGGCAACGCCTCGCCCTTGACCGACGGCGCCTCCGCGGTGCTGCTGGCCGCCGAGGAGGTCGCCCGCGCCGAGGGCTGGCCGATCCTCGGGATCCTGCGCGGTTATCACTACACGGCGATCGACCCCTTCGAGCACCTGCTCATGGGCCCGGTCAGCGCGGTGGCGGGCGTGCTCGACCAGACCGGCCTCGGCCTGCGCGACATGGGCGTCATCGAGATGCACGAGGCCTTCGCCGCCCAGGTGCTCAGCAACCTGCACGGCCTCGCCTCGGCGAAGTACTGCCAGGAGAAGCTCGGCCGCAGCGCCCCGGTCGGCGAGGTCGACCCCGACTTCGTCAACCAGTGGGGCGGCAGCATCAGCCTCGGGCACCCCTTCGGGGCCACCGGCGGCCGCCTGGTGCTGCAGCTGCTCGACCAGATGGCCAAGAAGAACGTCCAGTTCGGCCTGATCTCGGCCTGCGCCGCGGGTGGCATGGGCTCGGCGCTGGTGTTCGAGCGCGAGCCCTGAGCCGCGTCGACCGGCTCGCTCCGAAGGGGCGAGGCCGGGCCTCACTCCCAGTCGAGCAGACTGAGTGAGGCCCGGACCAGCGCGCCCATCGAGCGACAGGCGAGGAAGCGGTCGTCGCGGTGGTGATGGGCGAGCTCCTGGCCGAGGCGCACGACGTGCTCCTCCGGGGCGAGCTCGTCCGCGGCCATCACGTCGAGCAGCTCGCCGAGCGACTCGTGCTCGGCGCGGGCGCGGTGGCGCAGCAGCGTGTGCTCCTCCTCCTGGTACTGGCGCACCGACTCCGGGGTCATGCAGCGGATCGCCAGGAAGATGATCGGGTTGTTCTGCGGGTAGTACTTCGGCATGTAGACGTTGCAGCGGCTCTCGTAGCTCTGCTGGTCGAAGTCGATCGCGCGGATGCGATACATCGTCTCGTCGAAGTCGGGGATCACGTTGACCACGAAGTTGCTCGAGTGCATGTCGCCGAGCAGGCGCAGGAAGCAGCGCTCGTTGAACTTGACGAACTCCTTGCCGAGCCGCACCTCGTCGATGCGGTTGTCCTTCAGATGATCGCGGAAGAACTGGTCGCCGGGGATCCCCGAGATGTGCTCCTCGACCAGGGTCTGGCGGTCGCACAGGAAGTCGACGCGGTTGGGTGAGAGCAGGTGCTCGAGCTCGAGCCCGTAGATCCGCGAGGCGTCGGCGTTCTTGATGTAGAAGTAGTCGAAGTTCTCGTTCAGCGTGTTCAAGATCCGCACGCGAAACGGCTGGGTGTTGCCGTAGGTGCAGACGTCGACCCTGTCGGTCACCAGGTGCTTCATCAGCGAGGTGTTGCCCATCACCCGCAAGCTGGCGTAGGTGCGGACCAGGTCGCGGTGGACCTCGGCGCGCACGCTCGAGGGGTAGAGCACCGACTGCCACAGGGTGTCCCGCCCGCGCTTGTCGTAGACCGGCGTGCTGTCGTCGTAGCGGGTCAGGTCGGTGTAACTGACCGGCAGCTCCGCGGCCCGCCCGTGGCTGCGCAAGAACCTGAACAGTCCGTCCGAGACGCGATAGCTGCGCTTCTTGCGCGAGATCATCGCCATGCGCCAGGAGGATCGCAGGCGCGCCGGAGGGCGGCAAGGCTCCTGCACCCGCGCCCCGCGCGCTCATGCGCGCTCAGGGCGACCGGAGCCGATAGAAGGCGATGGTCTTGTAGGTGGCGACCGCCCACCCCGCGACGATCGCCAGCACCATCCAGGCGCCGATGTCCGGCAGC
Organism: Nannocystis sp.; assembly: GCF_013812955.1. Lineage (GTDB taxonomy): Bacteria > Myxococcota_A > Polyangia > Nannocystales > Nannocystaceae > Nannocystis. The sequence continues at coordinate 5,259 of NZ_JACCSO010000093.1, forward strand.
CAGTGCAGCGCCTCGGTCCACGGCAGCTCGAGGAAGTGCGGCAATCCGAGGACGAGCGCGAGCGGTATGAGGAACTCCCTGGCGAGCTCGGCCAGCACGGCGCGGCGAGGCCGGAGTGAGAGGCGCTGGCGCCACTGTCCGAGGCGCAGGATGTCCCGGATCTGCAACCAGGTCAGGACGGCGACGGCGAGCGCGAGCGCCAGGTAGACCCGCGCGAGCGAGGGATCCGCGGGCGGCAGCGGTTTGCCGGCCAGGTTGGCCGCGATGTTGTCCGCCATGCGATGCGCGGTGGATCCGACCGGGAGCACGCTGCTGACGTTCGTCAGCACGACGACACCCCAGTCGGCGCCGGGCAGCAGCACCATCTTGCCGCGAAAGTGCGAGACCACGCCGCCATGGTGAACCGCGGGCACGCCCCCGATCTCACTGATCCGCCAGCCCATGCCATAGCCGAAGCCCTCGCCTTGCACGCCCGCCGCATGCATCTGGGCCAGGCCGTCCGGTGAGAGCAGTACATGACCGCCGTACTGACCGCGACCGAGCTGCATGATCAGGAAATGCCCGAGATCCTCGGCGCTGGCGATCAGCGCCGCCGTGGGCAAACGGTCGGCCTCATGGGTGCCCACAATCGGCCGGGGGAAGCCGAACCAGTAGCGATGACCCCTCGCCATGCCGCGCTGCATCGCCGCCTCCTGGGCCGTGAAGCTGCGCTGCATCGCCAGCGGGGCGAAGATCTGCTGCTCGATGTAATCCGCGTAGGGCTGGCCCGCGACCTGCTCGATGATCGCGCCCAGCACCAGATAGTTCGGGCTGGCATATTCGTGCGCCGCGCCCGGCGGATGTGCCAGCGTGACCCCGGCCAGCGCCCGCACATGCGCCGCGATCGAGAGCGGCGCCTCCGATGCATGAGCGGCGCGCGTGGCGAGGCCGGTGGTGTGGTGGAGGGCGTGGCGCACGGTGATGAGCGGCGAGGCCCCGGCGTCTGCGACCTGAAACCAGGGGAGATAGCGCTGCACCGGGGCGTCGAGGTCGATGCGGCCCTGCTCCGCCAGCTGCATCACGGCCAGCGCGGTGAACGCTTTGCTCATCGAGCCGAGCAGAAAGCTCGTCTGCGGGGTCACGGGCTGGCCGGCACCATCGTCGCCGAAGCCGCGCATATGCACGATCTGCGAGCCATGCACGATCGCCAGCCCGACCCCGGGCACACGATTGGCCCGCATCTCGGCCTCCACACAGGCGTCGATGACCGCGAAGTCCGGCCCGGGCCCAGCGTCCTGGGCGGTCGCCCTGGCGACGGGGAGCAGGGCCCAGAGCACCTGGGTAGCCATGATGAGGCCGATGAGGCCGATGAGGCCGATGAGGACGAGTAGTTTTTTGCGCATGATCAGCGGGTACGGGTCGTGCGTACAGTCATGGCGCCCTGCGATGCCGGGTCTCAGGGGCCATCGCTCGCCTCTGCGAAGATGTTCGCTCATGACCCGCCGCCACGTCTCGCTCAGCCTCAGCCTTTTCACCTTCACCGCCGCCTGCGGCGACGACCCGGGCGGGGACACCGACGACGGTGGGAGCACGGCGAGCACGGGCGCGGACAGCGTGGCGAGCGAGCCGACCACCGGCGGCGGCACGACGGCCGGCGAGAGCGGCGAGAGCGGCGAGAGCGGCGAGAGCGGCGAGAGCGGCGAGAGCGGCGAGACCGGCGATGCCGGGTACTTCGGAGGCTGTGGGCTGGCGCCGTATCCGATGCTCGACGCGGCGGACATGGGCGAGGTGCTGGATTACGAGCAGGTGGTCGAGTTCGAGGCGGAGACGATCAACGCGCTGCTCGACGCGCAGGGCTTCGGGATGCTGGTGCCGGTCGACCACGGCGCGCGCGTGTACAAGATCCGCTACGTCACGCAGGACCGCGGCGTGTCGGTCGAGGCGACCGCCTTCGTCAGCTTCCCGATGCTCGACGAGCCCGCGGAGCGCCCGGTCATCATGTATGCGCACGGCACCACCGGCTTCTCCGACAAGTGTGCGCCGACGGCCGACCCGCAGGGCTACGCGGTGCCGGTGATCCTCGCGGCGCTCGGTTATGTCGCGGTCGCGCCCGATTACATCGGCATGAACGGCTGGGGCGACCCGGCCGCGTCGGGCCACCCGTACATCGTCCCGGAGCCGACGGCGATCGCCAGCCTCGACTCGCTGCGCGCGCTGGCTCGCTTCGCCACCGATACCGGCGAGGCCACGCCAGCGACGCCGGGCGCCGACATCGTGCTGTTCGGGATCTCGGAGGGCGGCTTCGCCACGCTGTGGGCCGACCGCTACGCGCCGTTCTACGCGCCCGAGTTCAAGTTCACGGCGAACGTCGCCTCGGTGCCGCCGACCGACGCCCTCGGGCTGACGGAGCACGGGGCGACGGTGTTCGGCTCGACCACCAGCGCGCTGGCGGCGGCGGTCGTCGGCGGTCACGCGTGGCATCGGGTGTCGACGCCGCTGAGCGAGGTGCTGAGCGAGGGCCCGCCGCTGAACGTCGCGGTCGAGCTGCCGAAGATGATGGCGGACACCTGCAGCATCGACATCCCCGACACGATCACGCAGACCAACCAGATCTACCAGCAGGTCTTCATCGACGCGCTCGTGGCCAAGGACCTCGCTGGGCTCGGCGAGGTCGGTTGCATCCTCGAGCGGGCGACGCTGCGCACCAGTCAGATCCCGCTCCAGGTGGCCACGCCGACCCTCGTGGTCCAGGGCGAGCTCGACGACCTCGTGTTCACCCCGGTGGTCCGCGACGACCTGCCGAAGCTGTGCGACGCGGGTTATGTCATCGACCACTTCGAGTGCGCGGGCGCGGGCCATGTCGAGGCCGCGACCGACTCGATCCCCTTCGTGCTCGACTGGGTCGAGGCGCGCCTGGCGGGGACCGCGATCGCCGAGCCCTGTGTGATCCACAAGGCCGTCGACTGCACCATGCTCTGACACCGAGGCCGCCGAGGCGGCCGAAACCGCCGGGGCCGCGGAGGCGTCAGTCGTTCGGCCAGGGCTCGCTCGGCGGCGGGGGCTCCTGGCCGGGCTGGGTCGGGGGCATCTCGGCCGCGCCGGCGTTCAGGAGGTTGGTCTTGAACAGCCGGATGTACTTGAGGTCGTCCTCGATGTCGAAGTCGGGGTTCTGGACCAGCCAGGCGTCGACGTTCTGGTCGAGGCCGTCGAGCACGTGGTGCGCGCCGGTGAGGTCGCCCTGGGCGGCCCGGGTCGCGGCCATCTGGAAGCCGATGTAGATGTTGAGCATCACGAAGCCCTTCTGGACGCTGATGTCGTCGAAGGTGCCCTTCTCGAGGTCGACCTGATCGGGCGCGACGGGGATCTGGATCTGGACCTGCTCGTCGACGTAGGTCTCGGTCTTGGGGACCCGGTAGCGGAGCTTGAGGGCGCCGACGTCCTGGGTGGGGGCCTCGCCCTGCTTGCGCAGCAGCTCGAGCAGGATCGCACCGCCGCCGCCGCGCCGTCCGCCGTCCTCGTGGTCGTCGACGCTGGTGCGGTGGGCGAGCTGGAGGTTGGGGATCTCGATGCTGCCGGCGCCCGCGGCGATGTCGAAGAGCTTGGTCCCGTAGATCCCGCGCAGCACGTAGGCGTCGCCGATGTCGACGTCGATCGAGACATCCTCGGCGAGCGGGACCAGGAACGAGGTGACCTCCTCGTGGAACACCTCCTGCACGGCCGCGGGGTCCTGCAGGAAGTAGAAGTTGCCGCTGGCCTGCTCGGAGAGGCTGCGCATCAGCTCGGCGTCGAAGGTCTCGCCGACGCCGATCGTGGTCAGGCCGTAGCCCTGGGCGGCGTAGCCGGCGGCCATGCTGATGATCTTGGCGTCGTTGGTGATGCCGTCGGTGGCCATGCCGTCGGAGAGGAAGACGACGCGGTTCTGCGCGCCCTCGAGGGCGTGGGCGTCGACGATCTCGAAGCCGGTGCGCAGGCCGTCGTAGATGTTGGTGCCGCCGTTGGCGCTAATGGCGTCGATGGCGTTGATCAGCTCCGGGGCGTCGCCGCCGACGGCCTCGACCTGGACGTGCGCGCCGCTCGAGAAGGTGATCAGCGAGATGCGGTCGCTGGACTCGAGGCCGTCGAGCATGCGCATCAGGCCCTCGCGGACATAGGCGATCGCCTCACCCTGCATCGAGCCGCTGGTGTCGATGACGAGGGCGAGGTTCAGCGGCGGGCGCTCGAGCTTCTCGATGTTGATGGCGGTGTTCATGCCGACCAGGACGGTGATGCAGTCCGAGCCGGTGATCATGTTGCCCATCTGGCCGAACAGGCCGTGCAGGCACACGTCGTTGGGACAGCTGGGCTTCGGCAGCACGAGCTTGTGCTCGTTGAAGAAGCCGAGGTCGTCGAGGGTGCCGGGGCCGGGGATCTCGCCGCGATCGAGGATCTCCTTGAACTGGCCGAAGTCCTGCGAGCCGCCCTGGCCGACGCCGAGGCCCTCGTCGCCGCCGCCCTCGTCGCCGCCGCCGCTCGCGCTAGCCGCGCCGGTTCCGGCAGCCTCGTCCTTGCTCTGGCCGAAGCCACCGGCGTCGGAGGCACAGCCGGACAGGGCGAGCAGCGGAGCGCAGAGCGCGGTGAGTCCGATCCAGGGGCGACGATTGGAGTGCTTGATGGTGGTCATGGCGTGGTCCTCGGCGGTGTCACGTAAGTCGAAAGTTGTAAGTCAAGGTTGGAAGTCGGGCGTGGTCAGGGGATCTGCGGGGTGCGAACGGCGACGACCTCGAGGTCTGGGCCGAGCTCGTCGGGACCCTCGGCGCAGACCGGGTTCAGCACCAGGCGCTCCTCGGCGTGGGCGACCCACAGCGAGAGGGTGCTGTCGACGCCGGTGAAGGTCGCGGTCTCGCCGGTCTTCAGGGACTGCACCGGGCCGTCCTCGTAGCGGGCGCTGATGTCGTTCGGACGGGCGACGGTGCCGCAGATCGGGTCTGGCGCGAGGCTGACGTCGAAGTCGGCCTTGGCCGCGAGCACGGTGTCGGCGAGCTTGGGCAGGACGCGGCCGCGCGAGGCGACCAGCTCGATGGCAGGCACCGGCTCCTGCGGGTCAGCCTGCGGGTCGGCGACGCGGCTGACGGTGACGACGTCGCCGCCAGCGAAGTCCTCGACGTTGACGAACTGGTCGACGGCGAAGGGGAAGGAGTCGACGGGCAGGCAGAAGTACCAGCGGGCGAAGTCCTTGCCGGCGTCGAACTCGACGCCGAGGCAGCCGTCGGGGCCCTGGTCGAGCGCGGTGATCTGGAGGCCGTTGCCGATCGGCGGGGTGCTCCAGGCGAGGCGCTCGACGTCGGGGCCGGGGAAGGCGGCGTCGGCCGGGGGGATGAGGTCGATCGGGAACACGATCTGGCGCCGCGACTCGTGCACGCTGAGGCGGCCGTCGGGGTCGGGCGCGAGGATGACGGCGCCGTCGGTGTGCTGCGAGGGGTCATCGATGTCGCCGACGACGGTGAGCACGGGGATGTCGCTGGCGCGCCAGAACAGGACGAAGGGCTCGCTCAGGGCGTCGCCCTCGACGCGCACGGCGTGGCAATCGCGGCTCCAGGTGGCGTCGAGGTCGCGAGCGGCGGCGTTGGTGCTCGGCGGCATGGTCCAGGTCCGACCGGCGGCGAACAGCGACTCGGTGAGCAGCAGGCCCGGGTCCGCCTCGACGGCGATGCAGTCGATCTGGACGTCTTTCAGGAGGTCGCGCGTGCGCACGAGGATCTCCTGCTCGCTGTTGTTGCTGAGGTAAACGTCGGCCTCGATCTCCTGGTACTCGATGTTGTCGGTCTCGCTGAATTCGGTCTCGCCCCAGTCGCCCTCGCCCCAGTCGCCCTCGCCCTCGTCCCCGCGGTTGGGCGAGCTGGTGGCGACGCAGAGCAGGGTGCCGGTGCAGATCGCCGCGGTCTGGGCGAAGCGGGCGCGCAGCGGTTGAAACTCGGGGAGCGGGCGGCTCATCGCCGGCATCAGGGCGCGCCAGCCGAGCGCGAGCGCGGGCAGGGCCAGGAGGTCGGTGGGGTCGACGGTGATCACCCAGGGCACGCCGACCAGGCCCATCAACCAGGACCAGGCGTCAGCGGCCGCGGGCGAGAGCTTGATCGCCGCGAACACGGCCGCGATCGCCACGTGCGCGAGCAGCAGGCCGCGACGGCTGCGAAGCCCGAGCAACACAGCCAACAGCGCCGGTGCGACGATCATGCCGACGAGGTCGCTGAGCTTGCCGGTGACCGCGCCCGGGACCAGCCCGGCGCCCTTGAGCAGGTGGTCGTTGACGCCGAGCAGCGCCAGCGATGCCAGCCAGGTCGGCGTCAGCAGGGCACGCCCGGGGCGGAGGTCGGGGCGGGTACACAGCAGGGAGTTGAGCCAACGCGGAGTAGTCATGGGGTCGCTCGCGGCCGATGCCTTGCAAGTCGCCGGCCAGCGCCGCGAAGCAGGGCAGATGGTTGATCGCCGCCCATTTTCCTCCGGTCCGCCGCCAGAAGCCAGGGGCGAACGGGGTATTTCATGGGGTGTCCGGCTGGCGGACCGCGACATTGCGATCAGGGGGCGTGTGCCCAGGTGAGGCGCGCCGCCCGGTCTCGTGACTCCGCAGGCGGATCGCGGATCAAGATCATGGGGCGACACAATCGCCCTCGCGGGCGCAGCAGATCGGGGCGGTGGCCGGGTCCAGCTGATCGGGGTAGTGGATCAGGCGCATGCGCGCGCGCACTTCGGGTGGCAGGCCGACCAGCGAGGCGAGCGGGGTGTGGACCCCGAAGTTGGTCTCGTGGAAAAACAGGTCGGTCGCGGCCAGCCATGCGATCAAGGTCGGGTCGAAGGCCGTGTCCGCGCTGTAGCCGATGCTCCGGGTCCCGACCCGCATGCGCAGGGCCGAGGTCGGGATGTGGTGGATCGTCGGTCGCCACTCGAGCTTGAGCGGGCCGATGTGCGTGACCCCGGGGCCGAGCGGCTGCACGTCGGCGTAGTCGCCGAGCTCGAGCCGGCTGAAGGAGCCGTCCGGGTGCATCAGGGTGTCCATGCCGCCGCGCAGCCGCGTGTCCCACAGCCCCGCCAGGACCTCCGGGATCGCGTGCAGCGTGGTCTTGCGCCCGGTGACGAAGCGCCGCCAAAACAGCAGCTGCTCGAGACCGCCGCAGTGGTCACCGTGCAGATGGGTGATCAGGACGTGGTCGATGTCGTCGAGGCCGACGGTGATTCGGCTGGCCTGCGAGAGGTCGCGCAGGGCCCGGGCCAGCGCCGGGGGAGCGTCGATCAGCAGCCGCAGGTCGCCGGCCTCGACCAGCAAGCAGGCGTTGTAATGGCAGGCGGTGAAGGCATCGCCGACCCCGACGACGCGGACCTGAAAGTCGGGCATAGCCCCAGGATAACCGGGTCCACCCGGCATGGCGCGCGGGCGTGATCGAGGCGCCCGGGACCAGCGCGATGCCGGGGAGCGGAACGGCGCCGACGGCTCCGGGCTCGCACCGCGTGCCCAAGCCGGAATCTTTGCGGCCGGTCTGGCGTTCCGGGCCAGCGCAGTATACTGCCCCAGCCCCCATGACCTCTTCGCGTATCAAGAGTCTCAGCAAGCTGGCGCTCCTCCTCGGTGTCCCCGTCGCGCTGCTGCTCGGGCTGTTCGGCGCGGGCGTGCACTGCGGCTTCCAGCACCGCGCGGAGATCCTCGCCTTCGAACGCGACTGGTTGGGGATGGACGTCGAGGTGCCGGCCACGCCCGAGCAGCCCGTGGCCGTCACGCCGCCGGCGACCACGCCCGAGTCGCCGCGACCGATCCCGCCGACCGCGACTCCGACCGCGATTCCCCCGACCATCCCGCCAGCCACCCCTGCGCCGACCGACGTGGTCTCGCCGGGCACGCAGCCCGAGCCGACGGGGCCTGCCGCGCTGGGCGTGGTGACCGAGCCCTCGCCGCTGGCGATCGCCGAGCCGCTGCCGCTGTCCGCGGACTTGCAGCCGAGCCTGGCCGAGCCGGTGCGGGTGCGGGTCAAGGTGCTGGTCGACACCGAGCTCGTCGAGCGCCGCCCGGACTGGATCGCGTATGCGCAGCGGCACGTCGCCTGGGCCTCGCAGGTGCTCGAGAAGCAGGTCGGCGTGCACCTCGAGCTGCGTGGCGTGGTCGTGTGGCCCGGCCCGACCGGGCGTGACCCGGCGACCTTGCTGGCCGACCTGCAGAACCGCGAGCGCGACGGCGCGGACCTGTTGATCGGCCTCAGCAGCCGCAGCTTCGCGGGTGGACCGGCGCCGGTGATCGGCGAGGACACGAACCTCGGCTTCGTGGTCGCCGAGGCCAATCCGGGCTCGCGGGCGCCGCACCTGCGCGGCATGTTGCACGCGATCGGTGAGGCGTTCGGGGCGACGCCGGTGATCGGCCCGGGCACCTTCATGGGCGACGTGCTGATCAACGATCGTGACCCGATCGACCTCGACGCCGAGAGCCGCCGGCGCATCCTCGGGCGCAAGGGGCTTCCGTTCCAGGCGCTGCCCGATGCGGCGCCCGGCGAGGACGCGGCGGCCCCGGATGCGGACGAGGCCGAGCAGGCCGCGCCCGATCAACCTCCGCATCGCCCGCACCGGCCGCTGCCGAGCGTCAATGACAAGGACGAGGACAAGGACGAGGAGCTCTAAGTCATGGCCCAGCCCACACGCGCCCCCGCCAACGCCTCCACGTCCCCCAAGAAGTCGTCCGACACGGACGACGCCGAGCCCGCAGCGCCGCAGTCGCGGCTCGGCTGGCTGCTCGGATGGGTCGTCACGCCGACCCTGTTCTTCGGCGGGATCTTCCTCGCCGGCGCGTATGTCGGCGCCAACCACCCGGACGGCTGGGTCAGCAGCTCGGTGCAGTGGGTGACCGGCCTGTTCTGATAACCTGTACTTGCGGACAGGTCCGGATCCCGCCCGTCAGCAGGGTGCGAGGGTCCGGCCGGTCTCGCGGTGCATGAGCTCGCGGTAGCGCTCGATCTCCTCGTCGACGGCCCCGGCCGAGCCGCCCCAGGCGTCGACCAGGCGCTGGGCGACCGGGCGAGCGACGCGGACCCCGAGCTCGCCGTCGGTCAGCGCGAGCGGCAGCCGCCGGCGCAGGATGTCCTCGACATGCACGCAGCCCTCGGCGGCGATCGCATGGTCGACCTCGGCCCACAGATACGGGAGGTCAGGGATCAGGCGTTCACCGAGGGCGGGATCGCGCTGGATCTTGGCGGCGAGCTCGCGGGCGAGCGGGCCGTGGCGGTGCGCGAGCTCGGCCACGTGCGGCATGCCGAGTTCGGCCGGGGTCAGCGGCTCGCCGGGCACCAGCGGCCGCCGGTGGGTGGTGCAACGCGGCAGTCGTGCGCCCAGGCGGGACTCGATGCGGTCGACGGCCTCCTCGGCCATGGCGCGGTAGGTGGTCAGCTTGCCGCCGACGAGGGCGAGCACGCCGGACTCGGTCTCGACCAGGCGGTGGCTGCGGGACAGCTCGACGGTCGAGTCGTCGCCGGGTTCGGCCGCGGCGCGAACCAGCGGCCGGACGCCGGACCAGGCGCTGACGATGCGATCGTGCCGGAGCCCCGCGCTCGGCATGATGCGGCCGATCAGGGTGAAGAGCTCGTCGGCATCGGCCGGGGTGACGCCGGCCGCGCCCGGATCACCCTCGTACGCAGTATCGGTGGTGCCGAGGTAGGTGCGGGCGCCCCACGGCACGACGAACAGGATCCGCCGCTCCTTCGCGGCCTGGACGACGACGGGCTGGCGCACCGGCAAGTCCTCGGCGCGCAGGACCACGTGGATGCCGCGAGAGAGACTGAGCAGCTGGCGGCCGGCGACGCCGAGCAGGCGCTCGGAGGTCCATGGCCCGGCGGCCACCAGCACGGCGCGGGCGTGCACGCGGGTCCCGTCGCCGAGTTCGGCCACGTGGTTCGGGCCGTCCCGGCCGAGCGAGCGCACCGGGGCGTAGGTCAGGACCTCGGCGCCGTGGCGGCGTGCGTCCTGAAGTGTGGTCAGGGTGAGGCGGGCGTCGTCGGTGACCGCGTCCTCGTAGGTGACCGCGCCGCGCAGTCCGGAGGGGGCGAGCAGGGGCTCCATGGTGCGGGCGGCGGCCGGTCCGAGGGTGCGATGGCCGCGGCTGCGGTAGAGGCTGAGGGCGTCGTAGAGGGTCAGGCCGACGCGCAGCTTCCACAGGGGCAGGCGGTCGCCGCGATAGGCCGGAAACAGGAACTGACTCGGCGTGACGAGATGGCCGGCGATCTTGTAGAGGCGTCGGCGCTCGCGCAGGGCCTCGTAGACCAGCCCGATCTCGCCTTGCTCGAGATATCGGACGCCACCGTGGATCAGCCGGCTCGAGCGTGAGGATGTGCCAAAGGCCAGGTCATGAGCGTCGACGACCAGGACCCGCAGGCCGCGCATGGCCGCGTCGCGGGCGACGCCGGCCCCCGTGATGCCGGCGCCGACGACCAGCAGGTCCCACAGCAGGGCCGCGGTCGGATCGGTGACGGCGGCCAGCTCGGGGCCCTGCGAGGGCGGCAGGTCATGCGAGGGCGGCAAGGGCGGCAAGCCCTGCGAGGCGGATGCGTCGGATGCGTCGGATGCGTCGGATGCGTCGGATGCCGCGCGCGGGCGCCCGGAAGCCATCCGGAGGCGGGTCTGCAGGGCGCGGATCTCCCCGGGTCCCCAGGGCGGCGGGGCGACTTGTTCGGTGAGAGCATCGGCGCGATTGTTGCGCCTAGGGGCGGGCATTTGTGACACTGTGCTCAGCCTACCGCGAACCGGAGACCTCGATGGCCTCGTACACGCTTCACATCCAATACGTCGACCGTCCCGCAGAGACGCGGACCTTCACCCAAGCCAAGGTAACCTTCGGCCGCGACAGCGGCGATGTCGCCCTGCACGACACCCAGGTCTCCGGACGTCATGGCGAGATCATCTTCGAGAATGGGACCCTCCGATACACCGATGTCGGGTCCACCAATGGCAGCTTCTTGCTGCAGGGCCAGCGCGTCGCCAACATCGAGCTGACGCCGGGCATCGCGCTGCGTCTCGGTAACTCGCTGATCACCGTGCAGGTGATCGATGCGCCCAATGTGGCGGGAAAAGGACGGACGATGATCGCGGGCGCGGGCATGGCCCCGGGATTCCCCGCACCGATGCGCAACGCCCCGCCCGGGGGCGGCGCCACACCGATCCCGCGTCCGGCGCCTCCAGGCCCGGCGCCCGGCGCTTTTGCGTTCGCCCCGACCGGCATGATGCAGGGC
>NZ_JACCSO010000128.1 GCF_013812955.1 Nannocystis sp.
CCGTCATCCCGCCGGCCCACCGCCTCGATCGTCGCCACCTCCGGGCCGGCGTCGGGACCCTCGTCCCCGGCCTTGTGCTGTTCGCTCCGATGGCCGGACTGCTGGCCTACCGTGGCAGCGCCCGCCAGGAGCTGATCGGCATCAACGCCGACACGAAGCTGCGCCCTGGCACCCCGGAGGAGGACGCAAGAGCCGCCGAACTGAACAACGGCATCGTCGGCGCCACGGCGGGGGCGGTCGCTCTCGGTGTGACCGGCGCGGCGCTCGTCGTGACCGGCGCCGTGTTCCTGGCGACCGGCAGGCGAGCGAACCGCGTTGCGGCCGCGCCCTGGGGTGGTCAGGGGATCGGCGGCCTGGTGCTCCAGGGGAGGTTTTGACCATGGGCGAATTCGCCGCTAGAGTGTCCCCCATGCGCCGCCTGTCCCTCGCCGCCGCCGTTCTTCTCGCCGGCTGTCACTCGGCCGAGTACGAGCTTTATTTAGAGCAGCAGGAGAAATTTGCGAGCAACGGCAGCGACTCGAGCGGCGACGTGGATCCCACGACGACCGGCGACACGGAGCCCGCGACCACTGGCGCGATCGGCAGCGACAGCGCGGCGGCCGGTTCCACGACCGACATGGCCGATAGCTCGGACACCGCACCGCCGTCCGACACCGCGACAGACACCGGCGATGCGAGCGATACGGCGGACAGCCCGCCGGTCGGCGAACCGGACAAGCCGGTGATCGTCTCGATCGAGCTGCCGGCGAACGTCTACGCGGCCGGACCTGTGGCGCTCGCCGTGCAGACCGAGAGCACCGCGTCGGTGCTCGTCATGCTCGATGGCATCGACGCGGGCGAGCTGATCGCGGCGGGCGACGGGTTGTTCACCGGGGCGCTGGCAATCCACGGTGCGATCGACAACGGCGCGCACACGGTCGAGGTCATCGCCACGCAAGGTAAGTACGAGGACAGCAAGCCGGCCATGTTCAACGTGTCGACGCCCGAGCCGGGCACCCCGGCATGGTCGAAGGCCGGGCCCACAGCCAGCCGCACGAACCGCGTCGTTGTTACGCCCACCGGAGACTTGATCGAGGTCGGCCAGACGGTGATCGGCGGCGTGCCGCGGCCGACGATCCGCAAGCGCTCCGCTGCCACCGGCGCGGAGCTGTGGCCCGAGAAGACGATCACGCTCGACACCCGCGAGGGCGCCGCCGTCGACGTCGCCATGTTGCCGGACGGGCGGATGTGGGTCGCGATGAACGTGCGCGAGCCGATGAAGGACAGTCGGCCGCGGATCGCTCTGCTCGACGCGGACGGCCAAGCGGTGGGGATCGAAGCTCTGGGTACCTCTGGCCAAGTGGTCCGAGCGCTCGCGGCGGACAAGGAAGGGGCCTGCTTCGCGGTGGGCGTCGCCGGGGTCATGGGCGATTGGGACTTCGCGTACTGGCGCATCGACACCACGGGCGAGCAGACGCTCGACAACACGTACGACTACATCCCGGCCCCCGACAAGCCTCCCCACGGCTTCGTGGACATCGCCAGCGACGTCGTGATCGACGGCGACGTCGCCTGGATCGTCGGCATGAGCAAGGGGAAGCACGACGCCGAGTTGAAAGATGCCAACCCTTACTTGCGAGGAGTCCTCGTGCCGATGAACCTCCACACCGGCAAGCTCGCCGGTTCCGTGATCGTCGCTCTAACGGCCCCTGGGTGGCTTCAAAGCGCGCTCTTCGGCGCGACGCTGCATCCCGAGGGCGTGCTGGTGACCGGCTACAGGTGCGACAAGACCTGCTCCACGTACCAGATCGAGACCTCACTCTACAGCGTCGACGGCGTGCGCACGTGGTTCGAGCACGAGGCCGACAACAGCGGCCTCGCCTACGGCAGCGACGTCGCGTTCGATGGTCAAGGGCGGGCGCTCGTCTCGGCCGGGGTGACGCAGAACGGCAAGCTGCGCGGCTATGTGTTCGGCCGCAAGGTCGGCCCGCCCGGGACGGTCCTGCTCGAGCACTGGTACCCGGGCGCTGGTCCCTCGGAGGCCCTCGGCATCATCCGTGACGGCTTCGATCGCATCTTCCCGGTCGGCTATGTCACCGTCAACGGCGAGACCGAAGCCCGCATCACGCGGATCCACGGGTAGGCTCGCACGGCGCGGGGCCGTGCAGTGAGGTCACTGCGGGATGAAGCTCCCGCACGCCTCGCTGATCTTGCCCGTGGCTTGGTCGAAGAACGGCGCGAAGCTCGGTGTACAGGTGTCGCCGAACACTTTGTAGGGGAACCGCGACAGCAGGTCCTCGAAGATGCCGTACGAGTCACCCCCTTCGTAGTCGCATTTTTCCGCGGGCTCAAACTCCCCCGGCGCGTTCGGAACGACCGCGAGCATGACGACGGCGCCCGGGTCGCCCTTGGCCGCGACGATCGCCTCATACTGCTGCTTCGCGTAAGACTTTGATCCGACGTCGTTGAAGTCTGTGATCAACGCGACGACGAGCAGCGCATCCTTGCGCAAGAACCCCGCGTTGCAGCCGTCCGGCTGGTTGAGCGCCGGGGACAGCGCGGCGATCATCGCGTCCCCCATCGCCGCGGTGCCACCCGACGCTCCGACCTTGGCGATGCACTCGAACGCACCCAGCATGTCCGGCTCGCCGCTCATGATGTAGCGCTTGCCGTCTTGCAGGTCGCACAGCTTGTTTGCAGCGCCTCCGCCGGTGTTGAACGTCAGCCCGGCGCCGAGCACCTTGTCGCACTTAGTTTTTAGGTCGGGGTATATGCCGCACTGATAGTCCTGGGCAGTAGGGCCGCAGTTCGGATAGTAGGTCTTGCACAGCCCGCTGCCGGTTTCGCACACGTCTTCTCCCGGCCACCTGCCGTCCGGGTTGGCGGTCATGATGTGGACGTCGAAGCCCTCGAGCTTCTGCTCGATCGTGTCGATGAAGCCCGGGAAGCTGGCGAGGAGCTGCGTCTGCTCAGTCTGCATCGTGCCTTGGCGCGAGATCACGAACAGTAGGTCAACCTTGCCCTTGCAGCCGGGCGGCTGGACCGGGCCGAAGTCCACCATCGCCCCGACATCGCGCAAAACTCCGGTGCTCGAGCTGCCCGAGCTGCCCGCCGAGTCATCCGCGACGCCGGTAGACGACGTCTCACCGCTCGACGAGCTGCCGCTCGTCGTGGCGGACACACTCGTGATGCCCTGCCCGGTCGAGAAGCCGGGTGAGGCAGTGTCCCCGCAGGCGGCGAGGACGAATGCGGCGAGGATGGGCGCGCGCGTCACTCGGCCAGCTTAGACCTTACGGGTGCGCCTGTCACCCCCCGGTCCCCGGCAACCGCCCGGCCGACCGCTACGCATGACGGCTACTGTTCGACACAATAAAGGCTGCTATTGAGATCACAACCTCCCTGATCGAAGAACGACCACTTTCCGTCTGTTTCCAGGCTCCGGCCCAGTCCGCCGAAGATCAGAAAGCCTATATCTTCCTGCCACTCGCCGCAAAACTCGGACCCCAGCGCCGGCTGTCCGTCCGGAAGCGACCCGGTCCATACGTAATCTTCTTTCGTCTGCGAGCTTTCGTCCACGATGATGGGGTTTTGCAAGGTCCCCGAGGTCAGCTCGTCCCAGTTTTGCGCGACGACGAGCCCGTTGGTCAGCGTGTACCGGCCCCGGGAGTGCAACAGGCGATCCGCGGCAGCCATCGACGGGGTGCTGAGCCACGCGCGAAAGGTCAACGGACGCTGAAGGTTCGCCTTTGCTGCCAAGCTACGGCAGCGCTGATCAGCCCCGTAGAGGCCGTCCAGGGCGTAACCCTGGTAACTCTCGCTGGTGATGAACACGATCGAGTCCTTGGCGCACTCCTGGCAACCATCGTCCGGCTTCGCGTTGCCATCGTCACAGGTCTCGTCCCCCTCGACTACACCATCTCCGCAGACTGGCGCCGCCGGCCCTGTGCTCGTGCTTCCATCCGACCCGCCATGCATGCTCGTTCCGGCGGAAGTGGTGGATGAGCTCAGATCACCCACCTCAGTATCACTCGTGCTGGTGCTGGTGCTGGTGCTGGTGCTGGTGCTGGTGCTGGTGCTGGTGCTCGTGCTCGTGCTCGTGCTCGTCGAGGTGTCGAGGTGTCCGTCGTCATTTCCAGAGCTCGATGGCCAGTAGGTCACGCCATGCTCGGCGATGATCGCATCAATCTTCTCGATGACGCACCCCGCGCTGCCGAGGGCTGCGCAGAGTGTGAACATACCATGGCGGGCGCGACGGTTGTTGTCCTTCATGACTTGGTTGATCCTCACTGTTCCACACAGTACAACGGTAGAGCCTCGTCGCAAGTCCAACTGAAAAAGTTAGTCCACTGCCGCTCGGCAACCCACTGCGCCCACGGCTGCGGGAATTTCACCTTGTCGACCCCGCTGCTTCCAACCCGGCTCTTCTCCGCAGATGAGGAGTTGGTCCAGCTTTGACAGTGTGAGGCCGGATCGAGGATCTTCCCGCTTGGTGCAGTACCGGTCCAGACCCATTTTTTGAGCAAAGCTTCCCCGGTGTCGGTCACGATGATGCCTTCGATCGGGCCGTCTAGCACCAGGGCGTCCCAGTCATCGGCGACGCGCACGCCGTCCGGGCGCACGTAGGGCAGGCCGGCGGTCTTGGTGAAGTCCTGGAAGGGGCTGTGCTGCGCGTCGCTGATCCAGGCCATGAACTTCGCCGCATTATCATACTTGGCTTGCTTGGCGAGGTTCTGGCACTTGATGTGAGCGCCCTCGACACCGCCGATCTCGCCGCCCTTGTAGGCGGTGCTGCTTAGAAAGCAAAGTCTCGCCTGAAATCTGCAACCGTTGTCGCAAGGTACGCCGCTGGTTGGAAACTCGCCGGTTCCGTTGTCCGTACCCAGATCACACTCCTCGGGCCCCTGGATCTTGCCATCATTGCACATGGGTCCAAATTGGCACTTGGTCGTACATCCGCCGTACAAATCATCATTGTTCGCGGGCCCATTATCGCAAAATTCTTCACCCTCCCAGACCAAGTTATCGCCACACTTCGCGGTCTCACAGGCGAGCGTGCAGGCGCCGGTTTGGCTGAGTTGCGAAATGCCCGGGTCGCATTCCTCGCCTGGATCGAGCTGACCATCGCCACAGCCCGGCGAGGGTACGCCGCTGGTCGAGCTGGCCTCCGCGCCGCTTGAGCCGCTCGTGTCGTCGTCGGTAGTTGTCGCCGAGTCACCAGGACCCGTGGAGGTGCTCGTCGTGGTGCTGGCGCTCGTCGTCGGCGCGGCGCTGGTGGGCGTGCTTGTCGTCGTCGTCGGGTCGGCGGTCGTGCTGGACGAGGAGTTGCCGCCGAGGTCGATCGGCCCGGCCATTGCCTCGCCGCCCTGATTGCAGGCGACGACGAGGGGGAGCGAGAGGAGCCAGACGCGGGGTGATCGGTGGAGCTGCATGAGACCTCGCGAGAATCGTCCAGTGTCTCCAGCCAGGGGTCAACGCGCGACACCGAACTGTACGCGCACTGTCAAGCCCGCGCCCACGGGCGACCACCAGGGCGCGGCAGACAAACGCTGTGTGCGTGCAGATCGGCGCGCCAGCAGAAACAGCGTCGTGCCGAGCGCCGTGGTCAGGCCCGCGGCGACGCCAGTCCCGATCGCCAGGGTTCGGGCGGATCGTGCCTCGCCGCGATGGTCGAGTAGATCGGCGTGCTCGTCGAGGGTGAGCGGACGGCCTGCTGCCCCCGCGTCGATCTTATCGACTGCGGTCTCGTGGTGGGCCTCGCCGACGATGCCGTAGGTCATCACGCCGAGGAGCACGACACCGAGCCCGAACGTGACGCCGCCCGCGATGCGAAGATGTCGCGGCGGGATCGAGTCCGCGGAGCGAGGCGACGGGGGCCCCGCGGGGGTAATGATGGGTGCAGGGGCCGGCATGGCGACGGGCTCCGACGCGGCTGGCGGGGGCGGTGATGGTGGCGGCGCGGCGCAGGCGTCGGGGCCGAGCGCGGCGAGCTGCGCCGTCACCTCGTCGTGGCGCGCGCGGGCGCTGCGGATCTCGAGCATGTCCGGGGACTCCGGGTAGACGGCCGCCAGCGCGTCCGCGTGGGCCTGCAAGACTGTTGCGAGCCGGCACAGCGGCGCTGTCTCGCCGCTCGCCGTGTGCATCTCGAGCAGCGTCGCGCGCATCGAGCCGAGCAAACTCTCGCGGCCCGCACGGTCGGCCCGCGCGTCGGGCATCGACGCATACGCGGCGTGAAACTCCTCGAAGGCCGGGGCGAGCTGCCCGTTGTCGTAGAACATCATGGCCTTCTTGTTGTGCTCGGCGGCCTCGGAGGACAGGACGGTCGGCTCAGGTGCGAGGGCCAATGCGAGGACAAGCGAAAGCAGCATGGCGGTCACGGTTGGTGCGGTGTCGGCCGCAGGGTGAAGGTCTGATTGAAGGTGACCGGCGCGGAGGGAGCGGCGACGGGCGTCTGCCGCAGGGCTGCATCGACGCAGCGGCTCAGCGGGGTTTCGGGCTCGCCGACGATCCTCGCGGAGACCCGGCCCGACGTTTTTATGTGGACGGCGACGGTGAGCTCGTCGAGGCCACCCGCGGCCACCTGGGCGCACGCCTGGACCTCGGGGGTGCGACCCGCGAGCGCGCGACGGTAGGCCGCGGTGCGGGTCGAGACGCCACGCTTGTCGGTGCCCGCTGGCGGCGAGCTGTTGTCTGGACCGGCAGACGGCGGCGAGCTGTTGTCTGGATCGGCGAGAAGCGGCGCCTCGAGCGACATGGCGGCGTCCTCAGCGAGCGACGGTGGACCGTCCACGGCGGACTCCGCTGCGACGATGGGCACCTCGGTTTGCATAGCGGGCACGCTCTCGGCGGCCGGAGGTGCGCTCATCGATATCGCGGCGGCCGCAGGCGGGCACGTCGTGGACGGGGTAGCGAGCCAAACCAACGCCATGCCGGCGCCGAGTGCGAGGAGCAGGTCACGGGTACTGCGGAGCCTGGTGATCTTCGGCGAGGGGATGGACTCAACCGCTGCGCGTAGCTCGTCGGCGAACTCCAGCATCGTCTGCGGTCGCTTGGCGGGGTCCTTGCTCAGCGCGCCCTCGATCACCATTGCCACCGCGTTTGGGATCTCAGCGGTCCCCGCGGCCTCGGCGAGCATGGTCGGGATGTTGTAGATGTGCTTGGCGAGCAGCGCGAGCGGCTGCCCGCGGGCATCTTTGAAGGGCAGGCGACCGGCGAGGACGCGGTAGAGCGTGACCGCCATCGAGTAGATGTCCGAGCGGCGGTCTACTGGCGTGCCCGCGGCCTGCTCGGGCGAGGTGTAGCCCGGCGTGCAGAGCATGCGGCCGACCTCCGTGGTCGGCGGGCTCGTGGCGTTGCGAAGAGCACGGTCCGGCTTGACCAGGCCCAGATCGATCACGATCGCGGTCGCCGGGCGTCCGGGCGTGCGCGTGACGATGATGTTGCCGGTCTTGATGTCGCGGTGGACGTAGCCGCGCTCGTGGATCTCGTGCAGGGCGTCAAGCGCCGGGAGCAGCAGCTCGAGCGCCTCTCGGCAGGGCATGCGGCTGCCTCGGTACTCCCGCAGGTACTCCTCGAGGTTCGGGCCCTCGAGCAGTTCCATGACGATGTACGCGGTGCTGTCGAGCGCCCCCGTGCCAAACACCCGCACGAGATTCGCGTGGCGCACCTGCGCGGCCGCCTGCGCCTCCTGGACCATGCGCGCGCGCAGCTCGTCCGAGGCCATGCGCGGCTTGAGCAGCTTGAGTGCCACCTCGATCCCCAGTTGCTCGTCGGTGGCCCGGTAGACGTCGGCCATCCCGCCGCCGCCGATCTGCTCGCGGACGGTGTAGCGGCCGGCGATCTCGCGGTCGATGAAGTCGAACTCGATGTCCTTGTCCGCCTGCGGGTCGAAGTCGCCGACGGTGATCGGACTTTGCTGCGCACCGGAGCGGGACATGGACGGACCTCCTTGAGCCTCGCGCGCCATCGCGCAGAGCGGAAACATAGCGGGATCGCGGCGCCGGTGTCCAGTGTCCTGCTGCGCCCCGTGTTCGGCCTCTCACTGCTGCTTCCCGCCGCGGCCGCTCGAGGAGCAGCAGACGGCCAGCGGTACGCATCGGATCGAGGTCCCGTCGGCGGTTGCCTGGGGCGCGTACAAGAACGTGAGGGTTGGGGTCCGCCTCATCCTGGACGTGGACGTGCCGTAGACAGCGCCGTAGGATGAGCCCATCCGGGCTCGGGTTGCGGGTGATGCTCGCGTGGTGGCGGCGACGGCCTCCACGCGAGCTCGAGTGAAGGCCGTCCGCGGGCCCTCTTGGACTTCACCATCCGGGGCTCCGCGCTCCCCGCGCAGGTTATGTCGAGCGTATCCTGCCCCGGCACGGATGCCTACCAAGCGCGACCTCCTCGCCCATTTTACCCGCGACGAGCTCAAAGACATCGTCGGCCACTTCGGCCTCGAGGCCGACGCCCGCAGCCCTGCTGCCCTGCTCGAGGCCGTCGCTGCCTCCAAGAAGGCCAAGCTGGCACCCATCCTCGGCGACTACCTGGGCGAGCGCCTGAAGGAGCTCTGCGAGGCCCTCGGCCTCGACAGCTCGGGCACCAAGCAGGCGATGGTCGAGCGCCTCACCGGCAAGTCCGCGCCGGCCGACGAGCCCCCAGCCGCGCCGACCGCCAAGCCCGCCGCGAAGCAGGCAAAGCCACCCGAGCCCGCGACCACGCCCCGCTCGCAGCGCGGCCCGCTGACCCTCCCCCAGCTCGAGCGCCACCTGTTCGCCGCCGCCGACATCCTCCGCGGCAAGATGGATGCCTCCGAGTTCAAGGAATACATCTTCGGCATGTTGTTCCTCAAGCGCTGCTCCGACGAGTTCGAGGCGCGCTACGAGGCCAACCTCGCCAACGAGCTGGCGAAGGGCCGCAGCCGCGCCGACGCCGAGAAGCGCCTCAACAACGCCAACTACTACATCGGCGCGGGGACCTTCTATGTCCCGCCCCAGGCCCGCTGGCCCCAGCTGCGCGATGAGCTGCAGCACAACGTCGGCGACGGTCTCAACCGCGCCCTCGCGGCACTCGAGGAGGACAACCCCAGCCTCGAGGGCGTCGTGGCGCACATCGACTTCAACCGCAAGGTCGGCCAGTCGAAGATCCCCGACGCCCGCCTCCGCGAGCTGATCATGCACTTCTCGGAGCATCGCCTGCGCAACGAGGACTTCGAGTACCCCGACCTGCTCGGCGCCGCATACGAGTACCTGATCCGCGACTTCGCCGACTCCGCCGGCAAGAAGGGCGGCGAATTCTACACCCCGCGCGCCGTCGTCCGCCTGATGGTGCGCGTCGCCAGCCCGCAGGAGAAGATGCGGATCTACGACCCCTGCTCGGGCTCCGGCGGCATGCTGGTGCTCGCCCGCGAATACCTCGACGAGCACCGCCGCAACGTCAAGGACCTCGCGCTCTTCGGCCAGGAGTCGAACGGAGGCGTCTGGGCGATCTCGCGGATGAACATGCTGCTCCACGGGATCGCCACCGCCGACGTGCGCAACGGCGACACCCTCGCCGAACCCCTGCACACCGAGGGCGGCGAGCTGATGCGCTTCGATCGCGTGCTCTCCAACCCGCCCTTCTCGCAGAACTACAGCCAGGAGCACCTCCCCCACACCGAGCGCTTCCGCTTCGGCTTCTGCCCCGAGACCGGGAAGAAGGCCGACCTCATGTTCGTGCAGCACATGCTCGCGGTCCTGCACCCCGGCGGCATGGCCGTGACCGTGATGCCCCACGGCGTGCTGTTTCGCGGCGGCAAGGAGCGGGAGATCCGCAGCGGCATCCTCGACGCCGACCAGCTCGAGGCGGTCATCGGCCTCGGCGCCAACCTGTTCTACGGCACGGGCATCCCCGCCTGCATCCTCGTGCTGCGCGCCCCGAAGTCGAAGCCGCCCGCCCGCCGCGGCAAGGTGCTGTTCATCAACGCCGACCGCGAATACACCGAGGGCCGGGCCCAGAACTACCTGTACCCCGAGCACATCGAGAAGATCGTCAACACCTGGGAGGCCTTTGTAGACGTGCCAGGCTTCGCGCGGGTGGTCACGCGCGCGGAGCTCAAGGACAACGCCGACAATCTCAATATCCGCCGCTACGCCGACAACGCGCCGCCGCCCGAGCCCCAAGACGTCCGCGCCCACCTGCTTGGCGGGGTCCCGCGCGCCGAGCTCGACGCGAAGCGGCCGCTCTTCGCCGCCCAGGGCCTCGACCCCGACCGCTACTTCATCGCCCGCGACGCCGCCTACCTCGACCTCGCCGACTCGCTCCCGGCGCGCGCCGAGATCCGCAAGGTGCTCGGATTGGACCCACCCGATCGGCGTGACGAACGCCGTCACGATGTGACGGTCAGCGGATGACGCGTGCCGCCGCCACCGCCGCGGCGACCGCCTCCCGCGTCCCGAGGTCACGGGTCGCGATGCTCGACACGTAGCGACACGTCGGGGTGCTCAGCACGGCGGCAATCTCCTCCTCCGACGCCAGCTGCGCCGGCTCGAGGTCGCGCTTGTTGAGCTGGAACACGAGCGGGATGTCATCGAGCGATCGGCCTCGCGCGGCGCAGTCGGCACGCAGCATGTCGAGCAGCTCGAGGCTCACGTCGAGCCGCTCGCGCTGCGAGTCCACGACGAACAACACTGCGTCGGCGCCGAGCAGACGCGCGATGTCGTCCTCGTGCGCCGGGATGACGCGCCCTGGCGGCCGGCTGAGCCAGCGATGCATGCTCAACACGTTAAGGTCGACGTCTGCGATCGACTCGCCCCCACCGTCGGCGCGGTCGTCGCGCGGGCGTTCGCGTACCATCCTCTGCACGCTCGCCAGGGACGTGCTCCGCCCGGACACCGCGGGCCCGACGTAGAGGACCTTCACAGATCACCCCAGTCCTTGAGGAAGGTGCCGTCGATCATGAACTGGAGCTGTTTTCTGTCGGCATTGCTGAACGTGCCCACCCATGCATTCACGGAATCCGTCACGGTGTTCATCTTCGGATCGTACACCTTGCCATCCAGGCGCACGGCGGCGTGAAACACCCAACCACCGTTCGCGGTGTCCTCCGCGGAGACCACCTCCGGCTTGGTCCAGCCGCTGCGCGCGGCGCGCCGAGGCTCGATGTAGATGAGCTCGCCGCCGATCCGATCCTTGAGCCCTCGCGCCTGAACCAGGCAATCGTTGGACGTCGCTCGAACCGCTGCCATGGCGAGAGCCGTGCTGCCGGTCGGGGCGCGCGGCGCCGACACCGCAGACTCCTGCCGGCCGCCGTGGGGACGCCCGGACCCGGGCAGATCAGCGGGCGAGTAGGCGTCGGCGAGGATCTCCAGCCGCTCCCGCTCACTGCTGGCGTGGGCCAGCGCATCCTCGGTCAGGAGGCCATCGAGCACGTAGCCGGCCACCCGGCATGCGGGGTGAGAGCAGAACCCGAGGCCCATCCTGAGGCCGGTGGCCATGCCGCGCTCGCTGTTCGCCAGGCCCGACAGGTTCGCGAGGTCGGCCTGACGCGCCGCGCGTCGCTCGACTGCCATGCGGTAAGAGGGCATGTCTTCGACCGACACCCCGAATCGCTCGTTGAGGAACGCCGCGTTTTCGTTCGCCGCCAGGGCATCAGCCTGCCCTTCATGTCGATCAGCCCCAACACCTCGAGCGCATTGTCGTGACCCGTGAACCCTTCATGGACCGCGGACGCGGGGAGGCTCTGGTTGTCGTCGGAGATCACCGCGGGGCGACGCTGGCCCCAGGCGTCGAAGCTCAGCCGATGGACCACCTCGCCGTCCTCGTCGGTGGTCGAGCTGATCGAGCCGAGGTGATCGCGGTGAAGATACCGTGTCGCGGTGGTGAAGGCCGACACCTCCTCCTCGGGGAACGTACGCGTCACCTCCGCGACGGCGACCTCCGGCCCGACGATCGTGAAGACGTGCTCGTAGTTCTTGCCCGGCTCGGGACTGGAGCGACGCTCGAACAACCCGCTGACGTAGACCGACTCGACGTTCCCCACGGTCTCTCGGCGAGTCACCAGGTTGAGATCCGCGTCATAGGTGAACAGCAACCGCAGGCTCGCGGGCTCGCCGCTGACGATCTCCGTGACCTTGTTGCCGAGGTTGTAGGTGAATGCGGTCGGGACGCCGTCCACCACCTGCGTGTCACGGTTGCCGACGGCATCGTAGCCGTAGGTCGCCTGGTAGTCGCTACCGGCCACGCCGACCAGCTGCTCGCCATCGTAGGGGCTTAAGCGTTTTGAAGTGGGAATTTGGGCGCGCGGGTGAGTACGGAGTGGCCCGGTGAGCAGCGGGGAGCGCGCGGCCGGGAGAGATTGGCGGGGTCCTGGGCGCGAGGGTAAGCGCGAGCGAGGCGTGGCATGAGGAAGCGCAGGGCCATGAGCCCGAGGAGGGCAGCGACGACGGCGGCGGGGCGCAGGAGGGTGAGCACGTCGCCGGTGGGGCGCGCGGTCAGGCGAACAACAGGACCTGTCCAGGAGGAGGAGGTGCTGGTGGGGCGCGGGCGCCGTGGAGGATGCGGGCGATGGCGTCGGCATCGGAGACGACCTCGAGGACACGCATGCGGCCGCCGCATTTTCGGCAGCGGGTGATGTCGATGGCGAAGCAGCGGGCGAGGAGCTGGGCCCA
>NZ_JACCSO010000171.1 GCF_013812955.1 Nannocystis sp.
CTGCCGCGCCGCATGTCGTGACCGCGACTGCGACCACCATCCCGCCCGAGCTGCGCGGCGTAGTGCAGCCCTGGCAGCGCCTGGATCCGGCCTGGCTGGCCGGCGCCAGCGTGTGGCTGGTCGCGCGCTACACCTCCGACAGCTATCCATGTCGGCCGGGGCCTGACGGCCGCCTCGACATGATCCAGCGCGACGCCTTCGCGCCGACCCGGGTGCTGCGCGGCGTGGTCGCGGCGCCGGGCATCGATCTCGACCTGGGGTCCCTGCGCGGGCCCGCCTATCCGGCCGCGTTCAGTGAAGGAAGAGACTATCTGCTGTTGCTGCGCCCGTCCGCCGCGATGACGACCCGCCTGGCCGACCCTCGCGGCGCGCAGAGCATGCACGAGCGCCTCGGCGCCGAGCAGGTGGTGGCGATCGTGGATCTGTCCCAAAGCGCAGACGAGAGCGTGGCCGAGGCGGTGACGGCGAGCCGCAGCGGCGAGCAGGACGGCCTGCGCTTCGACCCCGCGCTGTGGGCCGCAGCCCGTGGGGCGGCGACGATCAGCGCCGACCAGCACGAGCCGATCGCCCGCTTCCTCG
The DNA here is from genome assembly GCF_013812955.1 of Nannocystis sp. Lineage (GTDB taxonomy): Bacteria > Myxococcota_A > Polyangia > Nannocystales > Nannocystaceae > Nannocystis. The sequence continues at coordinate 580 of NZ_JACCSO010000171.1, forward strand.
CCGCCCGGCTGCTGCAGAGCCCCGGGATGGCGCTGGCCGACGCCCGCGCCTGGGTCGGCGCGCCGGACGACCAGGTCCGTATCGGCGATCGCACCCTGATCTACCGCTATTGGCTCTCCCGCGCCCAATACGCCAAGCCGGTCGCGGGCGGCGTCTACGGCCAGCTCGAGCTCGAGTTCCACGACCGCCGGCTCGCGCGCGGCAGCATCTCGTACTTTCGCTGGCACTTCAGACCGCAAATACAGTCATCGATCGAGCTCCCCGCGGAGCAGCTGCGCGGCCTCGGCCTGCACAGCTACCGGCTCGGACCCGAGCGTCAGTGAGTCAGTGAGATCGACGTGACCAGCGACGCGCTCATCACCTTCGTCATCCTCGGCGCGACGATCGCCCTGTTCGTCAGCGATCGCCTCCGGCTCGACGCGGTGGCCATGCTCTCGCTGCTCGCGCTCACGCTCACGGGCGTGGCGCCGCTGGAGGTCGCGCTCTCCGGCTTCTCCAACCCCGCGGTGCTCATGATCGCCGGCCTGTTCGTCATTGGCGCCGCGATCACGGAGACCGGCGTGGCCGACTGGCTCGGTCGTCGTCTCGACCGCGTGGCGGGCACGAGCGAGACGAGCGTGATCACGGCGGTCATGTGCGCGACGGCCCTCGTCTCCGCCTTCATGAGCTCGACCGGCACGGTAGCGATCCTCCTGCCGATCGTCGGGTCGATCGCCACGCGCCGGCGGCTCGCACCCGCCAGGCTCCTCATGCCGCTCGCGTTCGGCGCGCACCTGGGCAGCAACCTCACCCTCATCAGCACGCCGCCCAACCTGCTCGTGAGCGACGCGCTCCGCGACGCCGGCCACGCCCCGTTCCACTTCTTCAGCTTCCTCGTGCCCGGGCTCGCCGCGCTCGTGGTCGGCGTCGCTTACGTCGCCCTCGTCGGTCGGCGCGCGCTGCCCGTCGGAGAGGTGCTCGACGTCTCGACCAGGTCGCTGTCGCAAGGAGAGCTGGCGGCGGAGTACGGGCTGCGCGAGGCCCTCGCCCGGGTCCGCATCATGGCCGGCTCGACGCTGGTCGGGCGCACGATCGCGCAGGCGAACCTGCGCGCCGCGCACGGCATCACGATCATCGGCGTCGACCGGGGCGGCGAACCGATGCGAGTCTTACCCCACACGGTGCTCGCGGCGGGTGATCAGCTGGGCGTGCTCGGCAGCGATGCCGACCTCGCCGCGTTCGTCTCCGGGTTCTCGCTCGCGAAGCTCGCGCACGCCGCGAGCTTCGCGCTGCCACCCGAGGAGTCGCTCGCCGAGGTCGTGCTGCCCCGACGCTCGCGGCTCGTCGGTCGCACGCTGCGCGACCTCGGGTTCCGCGATCGCTATCGTGCGAACGTGCTCGCGGCGCGCCGCGTCGAGAGCGGGCACCCGGTCTGTCATACGGCGACGGCCCTCCGCGATCTGAAGCTCGCCGCGGGCGATACGCTGCTCATCAAGGGCCGGCGCAAGTACCTGCGCAACCTCCACGACGACCGCGCGAACATCGTGCTCGTGGCGGAGCCGGACGCCGCACCCGGCGTGATCCTCGATCGTCGGCGCGCTCTGGGCACCGTGTCGATCACGCTGGTGATGCTCGTCGTGATGGCCTTCGCCTGGCTCCCGAACGTCATCGCCGTGCTGCTCGCGGCCGTGGCCCTGGTGACCTCGCAGTGCGTACGCCCGGCGGAGGTGTACAGGTCCGTGAACTGGGAGAGCATCGTGCTCATCGCCGGCTTGATCCCGCTGGCGCTGGCGCTCGACCGAACGGGAGCTGCGCAGCTGCTCGTCGCGGCCGTGGAGCACCAGCTCCAGGGCGCCGGCCCGACCCTGGTCCTCGCGCTCTGTATGGCGATCACGTCGGCGCTCGGCATGGTGCTGTCGAACACCGCGACCGCGGTGCTGGTCGCGCCGATCGCCATCCGGCTCGCCGGCGCCTTCGGGATCGCCCCCGAGCCGCTGCTCATGGGCGTCGCGTTCGGGGCCTCCGCGGCCTTCGCCTCGCCGATCGCCTCGCCCGTGAACGTGCTCGTGATGACGCCCGGCAGCTACCGCTTCGCGCATTTTTTACAGGTCGGTCTACCGCTCCAGCTGCTCGTGCTCACCACGGCGGTCATCGTGATCCCGCTCGTTCATCCGTTCTGAGGCCCCGGGCCGGCGGCGGCGCGCAGGTGCAGCACGTAGTTCTCCTGCAACAGCGGCAGCTCCTCGACCAGCTCGAAGCCCGCCTGCGCGAGCTCCGCGAGCACCTGGGCCTTGCCGGCGCGCACGTGCCTGCGCATCGCCGCGTCGCTGGTCGCCTCGCGATTGAAGTCGATCAGCCACAGCGAGCCTCCTGGACGCAGCGCAGTTCGCAGGGTGGCGAGCACGTGCTGCGGGTACTCGAGGTGGTGATAGGCGTCGCTCATGAACACGAGGTCGACGCTGGCGGCCGGCAGCTCGACGCTGCGGTCGCTGGCCTGCACGAGCTGCACGTTGCCGAGGCCGGCCTGCTTCACCTTGCTGCCGATGTGCGTGAGAAACTCCGGGATCACGTCGACCGCGTACACCGTGCCCCCGGGGCCGACGGCAGCCGCGAACGCGAGGGTGAAGAGGCCCGTGCCCGCGCCGACGTCGGCGACCGCCATGCCGGGCCGCAGCCCGAGCGCGCGGACGATCTGCGCCTGATGATCGTGGACCTCGCGACCGTCTCGCTCGAAGCGGCGCGACCAGGTGCGAACCGCCCCCTTGGCCCGGTACGGGGCGTTGATGCCGGGATAGACGCTGCGGGTCTCGCTGCTGCGTGGGTCCGGGCTCACCGGCGCCGGCGCGGTCGGATCGACGACCACCATTTTCGACTCTGTCCCTTGGGACATGTCCGCGGGCACCAGCGAGGGTGACGGCAGCGACGCGGCCGACGCAGCGCTGACCGGGGCGACGGCGTCCGGCGGCGGCGACAGCGGGGCCGGCGTACAGGCGAGCAGCAGCGCGACGGCGAGCAGGTAACAGCCGCCCGGTCGGTCGTGGATGAAGCGCTTCATCGTCGCCGCCTGCAGTCTCTCACTCGCGTGCCCCGTCTGCCACCCCGTCACTCCGGCGAGTCCGGGGCTTCACCCTCGGTGGCGGCCAGGATGTCGGCCGCGCTCCAGTGCGGCGCATCGTCGGCGAGCTCGCGCAGGAGCGCCTCGAAGCGCTCCG
>NZ_JACCSO010000174.1 GCF_013812955.1 Nannocystis sp.
GCGTCGCATCGCCGCGACCTGCGCGCGCTGACCCTGACGCGAGCCAACCTGCTCTTGGAGACAGGTCGTAAAGACCAGGCCCTCGCGGTGCTCGACGCGGCGCTGGCGACCGACCCCGACGACAACGCGGCGCAGCTGCGTCGCGGGGTGCTGGCGATCGAGCAGGGGCGCAGCGCGGCGGGTCGCGCCGACCTGATCGCGGTGCTGCAGCGGACCGGCGGGTATCCGGGGCTGGTCGGGCCGCTCGGGCGGCTGTACCTGCGCGACGGCGATCTGACGGGGCTCTCGGCGCTGATCCAGCCGCACCCGTCCGAGCAGCCGCCCGACGATGTCGCGCTGATGCGGGGCCTGCTGCGGCTGGCCCAGGGCGACCGCGACGCCGCCGACCAGGACATCGATCAGGTGCTGCAGCGCAGCCCCGGCTCGTGGGAGGCGCACCTGGCCAAGGCCCGCGTGCTCTTCGAGCGCGACCGCATCCCCGAGGCCCTCGCCGAGATCCGGCTCGCCAGGCCGCGCAGCCCCGACGCCGAGGTCGAGCTGTGGACCGGCAAGATCGCCGAGCGCAGCGGCAAGCCGCTCGAGGCCGCCGCCGCGTTTCGCCGCGCCCGCCAGCTCGACCCCTCGCTGCTCGAGGCCGCGTTCCTCCACGGGCGATCTCTGCTGGCCCAGGGCCTCGCCCGCGAGGCCGTCACCGAGCTCCAGACCGTCACCCGCGTCACCGATGCCTTCCCCGCCGCTCACCTCGCCCTTGGCCTCGCCCTGCGCGAGCGCGAGCAGCTCCCCGAGGCCCTCCAGAGCTTCGTCCGCGCCGCCGGCTCCGATGCCAACCCCGAGGCCCACTACTGGGCCGGACGCACCGCGGCCGAGCTCAGTCGCTTCGAGGAAGCGGCCGACCAGCTCGGACGCGCCGTCGCCCTCGCCAGCCCCGCCGCGCCCTGGCTGGCCGACGCGCAGCTGTGGCTCGGCCGGACCCAGCACCGCCGGGACCGCCGGGTGGAGGCTCGCGCGGCCTTCACGGCCTATCTGGAGCTCGCCGGCCCGCGCGCCCCGGCCCGTGCCGAGGCGCAGAGGCTGCTGCGCGAGCGATAAAGCCCTGGACGCGGCGCGGCCGCTTCGCACATACTCCAGGCCCCGGAGGAGTGGCCGAGCGGTCTAAGGCAGCGGACTTGAAATCCGTCGTGGGGGCAACCCCACCGAGGGTTCGAATCCCTCCTCCTCCGCCCCATTGAGCTGCTGCTGAAGAGCAGGTGCTTGAGGACATGTTCGTCGGGACATGCTCTCTGGCACATGTCCCTGTGTACAGGCCGCTTCAGCGCTGGCGCGCGAGCCAGGCCTCGACGGCGGCGAGGTGGAGCTGCTGTTTGGTGGCGCTGAAGTGGGTGCGGGCCAGCTCGGCGAGGGCGCGGGCCTGCGAGGCGTCGCCGCCGGAGTCCCGCAGGGCGCGGGCGCGGGTGAAGTGGTAGTCGGCGAGGGTCTGCGGCTGGGGCGGCTCGAGGGCGCTGAGGCGGGCGAAGCGGTCGAGCAGGGCGAGGGCGGCGGCGGGCCGGCGACGCTCGAGCTCGACGACGGCGAGCACGTTGAGGGGGAGCACGTTGCTCGCGTGGTCCGGTCCGAGGGTCGCCTCGCAGATCTTCAGGGCGCGGCGGGCGAGGGCCTCGGCGTCGGCGAAGTTTCCGAGGTCGACCTCGATCTGGGCCAGGTTGGCGAGCGGGGTCACCAGATCGCTGTGCTCCGCGCCGATGCGTCGCTCGTGGATCGCCAGGGCGCGGGTGAGCAGCAGCTTCGCCGCGTCGTGATGCTCGAGCCGGGCCTCGAGGATGGCGACGTTGTCGAGCGCCTCGGCCACGAACGGATGATCCGGGCCGTAGACGCGCTCCTTGGCCTCCAGGCTGGCCCGCATCAGCGGCTCGCCGCGCGCCAGATCGTCGCGGATCAGGTACTGGGCGCCGAGGTTGCTCACCGCGGTGATGCGGATCGGATGGTCGGGAGGCAGCACGCGCTCGGCGTGGGCGACGACCTGCTCGAGCACCGCTTGCGCGCGGTCGAGGTCGCCCTTCGCGTGATACACGTTGGCGATGTTCATGCCGGGGTTCAACAGGATCGGGTTGTCCGGGCCGAGCGCGCGGATCCAGATCTCCTGGGCCCGCAGCAGGGCCGCGAGCGCCTCGTCGTTTTTCCCCTGAGTCTTGAACAGCACGCCCATGTTGTTGAGCGTCGCCGCGACGTCGGGGTGCTCCGGTCCGAGCGTGGTCTCCCGGATCGCCAGCGACTCGTTGTAGGCGGCGAGCGCGTCGTCGAAGCGGTCGAGGCCGTGCACCGCGTTGCCGAGGTTGGCGAGCGTCGCGGCGACGTCAGGGTGCGAGGGGCCGAGCGCGGCCCGGCGCAGCTCGAGCGCGTGACGGTAATGAAGGACCGCGTCCTCGTGCTTCTCCTCGGTGTAGGCGAAGGTGCCGCGCTCGTTGTCGAGTCGGGCCTCCGCGATCGGGTCGTCGCCGAGCCGCGCCACCGCTGCACCGGCCCGCTCGGCCCAGCGCGGCACCTCGGCGAGCCGGCCCTGCTTGACCGCGACGCGCACGATCTCCGTCCAGGTGGCGGCGGCGACCTCGTCGTGACGACCGGCCTCCGCGGCCCACAGCGCGGCCCACAGCGCGGGCTCGGCGGCGTCGAGGTCGCTGGCGCGGCTGTGCAGCTCGCCGAGGCGCTGCTGCACCTCGGCGATCACGGGCCGGTGACCGGTGCTGTCCGAGACCTCGATCAGCGGCCCGACGATCGCCAGACCGTCCTTGAATTTGCCGGCGTCCTGGGCCGCCTTGGCCTGGTCGAGCAGGCCGCGCAGGCGCAGCACCTCGGCCGCCACCGCCGGATCTTCCGGCGGCCTCACCCGCGCGAGTAAGGCGCTGCGATCGGCGCAAATCGCCACCAGGGGCAGCGCCAGCGCGGCGCTCACCGCCTTGTCGACGATCTCACCGTCGGCGCGCGCGAGCAGCTCCACCAGGGCCTCGGTCTCGCTGCGCCGGCGCTCGAGGCAAGCGCCCTGCAGATCGAGCAGCTCCGCCGAGATCTCTCCGCGCTCATGGGCCTCGCACGCCGCGGTGTGCAGCCCGACCCACGCGGCGGCTCGCGCGTCGAGCTGCGCCTCGACCTTCTGCGCGGTGGCAGCGGCGTAGGG
>NZ_JACCSO010000191.1 GCF_013812955.1 Nannocystis sp.
GCGAAGGATCACGGCGCGCAGCGAGCGGTCCCCGGCGATCGCCGTGAACACCTCGCGCAGCTCGCCGACCATCGCAAAGGACATCGCGTTGCGGGCCGCGGGGCGATTGAAGGTGACGTGCAGGCGCCAGCCCTCGCGACGGAGCAGGAGGTGCTGGCACTCGGGCAGGGTCACGGAAGACATGATCGGTTCTCGGTTCTCGGTTCTCAGCTCTTGCCGGGCAGCATGCCGTCGAGTTTACAGATGATGCTGAGCATGACCTCATCGGCGCCGCCGCCGATCGAGGCGAGGCGGGAGTCGCGGAACATGCGGGAGATCTTGGATTCCCACATGTAGCCCATGCCGCCCCAGTACTGAATGCAGGAGTCGGAGACCTCGCGGACCAGGCGGCCGCCCTTGAGCTTGCACATCGAGGCGAGGCGGGTGACGTCCTTGCCGCTGAGGAACAGCTCGGCGGCGCGGTAGACGAGGGCGCGCAGGCACTCGACCTCGGTGGTGAGCTCGGCGAGGCGAAAGTGCACGACCTGGTTGTCGAGGATCGACTTGCCGAAGGCCTTGCGGTCGCGGGTGTACTTGACGGTCTCGCTGATCGCCTCGTCCATGGCGGTGATGCTGTTGGCGGCGCCCCACAGGCGCTCCTCCTGGAACTGCAGCATCTGCAGCATGAAGCCGGCGCCCTCCGGTCCGATGCGGTAGCGCTGGGGCACGCGCACGTCGTCGAAGAAGACCTGGGCGGTGTCGCTGGACCACATGCCGAGCTTGTGCAGCTTGCGGGCGCGCTCGACCCCGGGGGTGTTCATCGGGACGACGATCAGGGACTTGTTCTTGTGCGCCTTGTCGTCGCTGGTATTGACGAGGCAGCACATCCAGTCGGCCTGGATGCCGTTGGTGATCCACATCTTGCCGCCGTTGATGATGTAGTCGTCGCCGTCCTTGCGCGCGGTGGTCTTGAGGCTGGCGACGTCGGAGCCGGAGCCGACCTCGCTGACGCCGATGCAGCCGACCAGGTCGCCGGCGATCGAGGGCGCGAGCCACTCGCGGCGCAGCTCGTCGGAGCCGTAGCGGGCCAGCGCCGGGGTGCACATGTCGGTCTGCACGCCGATCGCCAGCGAGACGCCGCCGCTGGGGATGCGCCCGAGCTCCTCGGCGAGCACGATCGCGTAGCTGTAGTCGAGGCCGGCGCCGCCGAACTCCTCGGGCTTGGTCAGGCCGAGGTAGCCCTCCTTGCCGAGTTTCTTGAAGACCTCGTGCGCGGGGAAGATCTGGGCCTCCTCCCACTGCTCGACGTGGGGGTTGATCTCCCGCTCAAAAAAAGCGCGCAGGCTCTTGCGTAGCAGCTCGTGCTCTTCGGTAAACAGCATGGGGTCGGTCTTTCTCGTCGGGTGTGAACTACATGCGCGCGACGCCGAAGGTGTTGGGCCGCAGGGTGCGGGTCTCGGCCTCGCGGCAGATGGTGAGGGCCTCGGCGAGCACGCGCCGGCTGTCGCGGGGGTCGATGATGCCGTCGTCCCACAGGCGGGCGGTGGCATAGAGGGCGGTGGACTCGGCGTCGAGCTTGTCCTTGATCGACTTGCCCATCGCGGCCATCGCGTCGGCGTCGGGGGTGACGCCCATGCGCACGAACTTGGCGACGGTGATGATCTCCATGACCTTGGCGGCCTGCTCGCCGCCCATGACGGCGATGCGACTGCCGGGCCAGGCGAACACGAAGCGGGGGTCGTAGCTGCGGCCGCACATGCCGTAGTTGCCGGCGCCGAAGCTGCCGCCGATGATCAGGGTCAGCTGCGGGACGGTCGCGTTGGCGACCGCCTGGATCATCTTCGAGCCGTGCTTGACCATGCCGGCCTGCTCGGCCGCGGTGCCGACCATGAAGCCGGTGGTGTTTTGCAGGTACACGATCGGCGTGCCCGACTGGCAGCACAGCTGGATGAAGTGGGCCGCCTTGGTCGCGCCGTCGGGGTTGATCGGGCCGTTGTTGCCGATGATCGCGCAGGCGTGGCCCTCGAGGGTCGCGTGGCCGCACACGGTGGCGCCGCCGTAGAGCTGCTTGAACTCGAGGAAGTCGGAGTCGTCGACGAGGCGGGCGATCACCTCGCGCACGTCGTAAGGCTTTTTGAAGTCGACCGGGACCAGGCCGAGCAGCTCCTCGATGTCGTGGCGCGGGGGCTTGTGCGGGCGCATGATGCGGTCGGCGGCCTCGGTGTGCAGGCGCTGCCAGGGCGCGGTCGCGAGGTTGGCCATCACCTGACGGGCGACGTGGATCGCGTGGGCGTCGTTCTCGGCCAGGTATTCGGCGGTGCCCGTGACGCTGGCGTGCATGAGGGCGCCGCCGAGCTGCTCCTCGTCGCTGTCCTCGCCGAGCGCGGCCTTGACCAGCGGCGGGCCGGCGAGAAACACTTTGGCCTGGCCGCGTACGGCGATCACATAGTCGGAGAGGCCGGGCAGGTAGGCGCCGCCGGCGGTCGAAGAGCCGTGCACGACGGTGACCTGGGGGATGCCCGCGGCGGACATGCGCGCCATGTTGGCGAAGACGCGGCCGCCGTCGACGAAGATCTCGGATTGATAGAGGAGGTTGGCGCCGGCGCTCTCGATCAGCGAGACCAGCGGCAGCTTGTTTTGTAGCGCGATCTCCTGGGTGCGCAGGCTCTTCTGGAGGCCCATCGGCGCGATCGAGCCGCCCTTGATCGCGCTGTCGCTGGCGCCGACGATGCAGCGCACGCCGCTGACGTAGCCGATGCCGGAGATGTTGCCGCCGCCGGCCGCGTCCGAGCCGCCGTCGTCGTCGTGCATCTTGTGGCCGGCGAGGGTCGAGAGCTCGAGGAAGGGGCGGCCGCGGTCGAGCAGCCTGGCGATGCGCTCGCGCGGGAGCAGCTGGCCGCGCTTGGCGAACTTGGCCGCCTGGCGGTTGGAGTTGTCGCGCACGCGTTGCTCGGCCGCGCGAAACTCGGCGAGCAGCGCGAGCTGGGCGTCGCGGTTGGCCTTGAAGGCGTCGGCGGAGGGGTCGATCTTGGAGACGATGACGGGCATGGTGGGCTCGGGCGTCAGCGCAGGATCTCGGGTCGCATCAGCGCAGGACCTCGGGTGGTTTGGAGCGGTGGAAGCCGTCGAAGGGCCGCGAGTTGTCGTGCTCCTGGGTCGGCCAGATCAGGCTGGCATTGGGGGCGGCGCCGTCGACCCGGAGGGTGCTGCCGCTGATGAACGCGGCGGCCTCGCTGAGGAGAAAGCAGATCGCGGCGCTGCACTCGGCCTCGGTGCCGAGGCGGCCGAGCGGGACGGCGGCCTTGAGCCGCGGGATCAGGGCCTTGACGGCGCCCTCGTAGTTGTCGAGGCCGCTGGAGGCGATCCATCCCGGGGCGACGGCGTTGACGCGCACGCCGGAGGGGGCCCACTCGACCGCGGCGGTCTGCGTGAAGTTGACCATGCCCGCGCGGGCGGCCCCGGAGTGGCCCATGCCGGGCATGCTGTGCCACATGTCGGCGACGATGTTGACGATCGCCCCGCCGCGGGTGGCCATGCTCTGCACGTAGACCTCGCGCGCGACCAGGAAGCCGCCGACGAGGTTGGTGCGCACGACCGTCTCGAAGCCTTTTTGTGAGATCGCCGAGAGCGGGGCGGGGAACTGGCCGCCGGCGTTGTTGACGAGGCCGTCGATGTGGCCGCGCGCAGCGACGACGGCGGCGACCGTGGCCTTGACCGCCTCCTCGTCGCGGATGTCGCAGGCGTGCCATGAGACGGCATCGGCCGATCCGCGGTCCTCGGCGTCCTCAGCAATTTCGGCGGCGGTGGCCGTCAGCTTGGCGGGCTTGCGACCGACGAGCACGACGTGGGCCCCGAGCGCGGCCAGCTCGTGCGCGGTGCAACGGCCGATGCCGCTGCCGCCACCGGTGACGACCACGGTCTGCCCGGCGAACAGGTCGGAGCGGAACACGGAACGGTAGGCGCCCATGGCGGTGCATCTTACGCGCCCGGGGCCGCTGGTACAGCAGGAAGCGCGCCGTGCTCCGACGCGGGGGCGCACGGCCTCCGGGGCCCGGACCGGCGCAGGAAGGCACCCCGAGTTTTCTCGGCGGCCGCCGGGTTTGCCGGGCGATGCGGCGGTCGCACGCCCGGGTCCGGTGTGGTACGCAGGCTGCCGGGACCCGTCCGCGGGGAAAGGAACATACGATGAGCCTCGAGAAATTCACGGAGACTGTCCGCACCAAGGTCGGCGACGACGCCAACCTCAACTCGACCATCAAGTTCGCCTTCAAGGAGGGCGGCGCGCTCTACATCGACGGCAAGAGCAAGCCCAACACCGTCACGAACGACGAGAGCGCCGCGGCCGATTGCACGGTCAAGGTCAGCCTCGAGGATTTCGCGAAGTTGATGGAGCGCAAGCTCGACCCGACGACCGCGTTCATGATGGGCAAGATCAAGATCGAGGGCGACATGGGCGTCGCCATGAAGCTCGGCCGTCTGTTCGGCTGAGCTGTCCAGGCGCTGATCCGGCGCCGTTTGGGGCCGGATCAGTGGCGCGATGAGACAGTCAGTGAGGTAGCCAGTGGCAGCCACTGGCAGTCAGTGGCAGTCAGTCGCGGAAGGCCGTGCCGTGACGGCGCGCGAAGTTTTGGAGGACGTGGCCGGTGGCGATCGCCGGCGCGATCGCCATGGCTGCGCCGCAGGCGACCATGACCGCGACGTTATAGAGGCTCGCGCCGGGCTCGGGCGTCAGGGCGACGCCGACGAAGGCGAACAGCAGGCCGATCATCCAGCCGAGCGCGCTGGCGAGGATCCACGGGCCGATCCCGGCGACGAAGCGGCGCAGGGCGAGGGCCTGGGCCGCGCCGAGCAGCGCGCCGAGCACGAG
>NZ_JACCSO010000198.1 GCF_013812955.1 Nannocystis sp.
GGCATGGGCGGGGTCGCCCTGGCGGATCTCCCCGGCACCATTGAGGAGGGTGCGTGGTTCCCCCGGCAACGAAGCGTGTTAGCTTCGCGGCCGCTGATGCTCCTCATCGCCCTGTTGCGGCCGCTCGTCGCCCTCTCGTTGATCGCCCCTGCACCCGCGGTCCCGGTCGTCCGTGACTACGGCGGCGCCGATGCACCGGAGGCCGCCACGAGCGAGTCAGAGCCGGGGCCAGTCCCTGAGGCGCCAGTGGTCCCTGAGGCGCCGGCCGCGGTGGCACCCGAACCGGCAGCAGATGCGGACCCGATCCCCGAGGGCCCGGTCGAGGAGGAGGCCGACGTCGTCCCCTACGATCCCATGGTCGACAGCCCGGAGGCGATCCGTGCCCGCCACTGGATCCGCAGCGGCGTCGTCTTCATGGTGCTCGGCAGCGCGCTGTCGATCGGCGGGATCGCCATGGCCCGGGCCGATGTCAACAACCCCGACACCGGCGACATGAGCTGCGACCCGCGCAGCGACCCCGCGGGCAACGGCTGCACGGCGGGCGGCCGGCGTCGCGCTGCGCTGGCGCTCGGACTTCCGGGTGCCGGTCTGCTCGCTGGTGGCATCGCCATGCTGGTGGTCGGCAAGCGCCAGCAGAAGCGCCTCGCGGCCAACCTGCACGCCGACCGTCGTGGCTTCTTCATCGGCGCAGCGCTGCGCTTTTGAGGCGCGCGCCGTCGCAGTCGCGCTCCGGCAACGCTTGGCGGCTGGCGAGTCCCCTGGCATCATCCGCGCCTAATGGGAGGTTGCTGTCTATGCGTACGCTGCTCTTGTCCCTGTCCCTTGGTTTGATGATGAGCGCCTGCTCCGGTGAGCCGAACGCCGGCACCGACAGCACCGTCGACAGCAACTCCGCGACGAGCGAGGCCGGGTCGACGACCGTCGAGGCGAGCAGCGGCGGGCCGACGACCGGCACATCCACGACCGGTGAGCCCACGACCGGCATGTCCACGACTGGTGAGCCCACGAGTGGTGAGCCCACGACCGGCGTCGAGTCGACCGGCACGCTCGACGCATGTGGCGATGCTCAGATCGATCCTGGCGAGGAGTGCGACAACGGCATGCTCAACAACGGCATGAACGGCAGCATCTGCAAGATCGACTGTCAGCTCAACAGCTGTGGCGACGGCTACCTGGCCATGAACGAGGACTGCGACGACGCCAACGCCGACGACACCGATTCCTGTGTCGCCGGTTGCAAGACCGCGAGCTGCGGCGACGGCTTCGTCGGTCCCGGCGAGGGCTGCGACGACGGCAACCAGAACGACGACGACGCCTGCTCCAATAGCTGCGTCGGGGCCAGCTGCGGCGACGGCATGGTGCAGGCCGGCGAGGCTTGCGACGACGGCAACGCGATCGAGACCGACGCGTGTCTCGCGTCCTGCGCCGCGGCGAGCTGCGGCGACAAGATCGTCCAGGCCGGGGTCGAGGCTTGCGACGACGGCAATGCGGTCGACACCGACGCGTGCCTCAAAAATTGCGAGCTGGCGAAGTGCGGCGACAAGGTCGTGCAGGCCGGGGTCGAGGGCTGCGACGACGGCAACCAGATCGACGCCGACGGGTGCAGCAACGCGTGCAAGCTGCCGACCTGCAGTGACAACGCCAAGAACGGCGCCGAGACAGACGTCGACTGCGGCGGTGCAAACTGCCCCGACTGCGCGCTCGGCAAGAAGTGCAGCGCCAACAACGACTGCACGAGCGGCCTGTGCAAGGTCGGGGTCTGCAGCGCTGTCACGTTGACGCTGCCGCCCAACTGCGCGGCGGCGAACGTCACGGCCAATCAGGCCTACATGGGCGCGGTGATGAACAGCTGCGGCTGCCACGCCGGTGGAGCGGGCGGCCTGACGATCAACAGCGCGGCGACGCTGAAGGTGAACACGGTCAACATCGACTCGTCGGCGATGATGAAGCACGTCACGCCGAGCAACGTGGACCAGAGCTACCTCCTCTACAAGATCCTGAATCAGCACCTGAACGTGCCGGGTGGCAACGGCGGTTCGATGCCCCAGGGCGGGATGCTGACCGACGCCCAGAAGTGCCTGCTGATCAACTGGGTGAAGGGCGGCGCCCTGTAGGTGCACATCGAGGTCGCACATCCGGACGCCACCCGGCCGCTGCTGCACGCCGCGGGGCGTGTGCTCACGGCGATGGGCGCCGAGGTCATCATCCACTCCATCGATGACAACCTCGTGCGCAGCCGCCAGCCCGGAGACCCGGGCGAGGCGCCCTTCATCGTCGCCGCCGCCGGCCTGCCCAACCTGCTGCACGAGCTCGTGCACGTGCTGCAGGCCGGTCGCCTCGCCGACGATCACGGCCTCGACTACGGCCAGATCCCCTACGACCTCGAGCGTGCCGAGCACCGCCGGATCCTCTGGGACGAGCTGGCCTGCTGCGTGATCTCCTGCGCCTATCTCGAGCCCGAACAGGAGGAGCCATGGTTCGCCGAGCAGGTCGGGATCCAGGGCGTGTTTTATGGCCACGACGAGGATCCGGAGGGTTTCCTCGCGGCCGTCGAGCGGGCCGTCCAGTGGCATGGCCACGAGTTGGCGGCGGTGCTGAAGGATGCGTATGCGACCGTCGAGGCGGCGCTGCTGGCGTCCGGGAGCATGCCTACATTGGCCCGGCCGCGTGCTCGTCTGGCCTTTGGGCCGTTGTGGGCACGACTTCGCGCATAGAGCGCGAACGCGCGCCGAGCGCAGAAGAAAAAGGGCCCCTTGCGGGCCCGTGAAACCGCGGAGACACTGCCCGGGTCCCAGCCTGGCGCGCCCCATGCCGGTTTATTCATCCCCACTGTTTCGCGCCCTGAGAGGCCCCGCCGTCGTGGCGCTGGCCGTGCTCGGGGTCAGCTCCGAGGCCCAGGCCGCACTTCCAACCCTGCTGCCGCGGCTCGACATGCTCAACATCGGCTGGAGCGGCCTGAACATCGGCCAGCTGCTCGTCGGCGTCGCGGGCTCGGTGCGCGGCTGTCTGACCGAGGTCGGCTTGCTCGGCTCGTTCTGGGGCGGGGTCGATCCGGCGATGGGCCCGGGCGCGTGCAACGGCGGCGGCGGCTCGCTGTTGCTCGACATCGCCTTCCTGTCGCTGCTGGTGATCGCGGTGATCGCCGTGGTCCGCCTGCGCCAGCGCACCGAACAAAACCGGCTCGAGCTGGCCCGGCAGTACATCGAGAAGGGAATGGAGCCGCCGCAGTCGCTGTTTCCCTCCGCGGCCGGCAATGACCTGCGACGAGGGATCGTGCTGGTGTTCACCGGCCTGGGTCTGCTCTGCGCCTCGCTCGTGGCGAGCGGGTGGTCGCACGGCGTGCAAGGGCTCGGACCCGCCGGGCTGATCCCCGGGTTTATCGGCCTCGGCTACCTGGTCTCGTACGCCTGCGCGATGCGGGGGAAGATCCATTCATGAGCAAGCTCTCTGCATCCGCCCTGACATGGTTCGGCTTCGGCCGGCCGAAGGCGCCGTCGCTCACGGACTGTACCGACGAGGACCTGGTCACCCGCGCCAGCCAGCGCGAGGGTGATCGGGCCTTCGCCGAGCTGCTACGGCGTCATCAGGGCAAGGTCCGTGGCCTGCTGCTGCGCCTCGCCGGCGATCGCACGCTCGCCGACGATCTCGCCCAGGAGGTGTTCCTCCGCGCCTATCGCGGCCTGCACGGCTTCGAGGGGCGGGCCCGGTTCTCGACCTGGCTTTATCGCATCGCCTACAACGTGTACCTGAATCATCGCACGCGGGTGCGCGAGCTGGCGGCGCTGCCGGAGGGCTTCGAGTCGGGGGCGATGGCCCCGGAGGGCTCGCTCAGCGCCAACCGCTCCGACCTGCGCCGCGACCTCGATGTCGCGATCGCGGCGCTGCCCGATCGCTACCGGGCCGTGGTCACGCTCTACTACCTCGAGGACGTCTCGTACCCGGAGATCGCCGACATCCTCGACCTCCCGCTCGGCACGGTGAAGACCCACCTGCACCGCGCGAAGCGGATCCTCCGCGAGAACCTGCACGGCTGGGGTGACCCGTCCCCCGGCGAGGCTGAGGTCGATGTCTGAGTCAGCGCGGCTGTCGCCAGCGGTCGCGCGGCTGCGCGGCTTTTTGGAGGAGGCCGACATTCCTTCGGGCGTGCTGCGTCGCGACCCGGAGGGCAAGTCGTGGTTGCCGGCCGAGCTGCGAGCGCTGGTCGCGGCGGACCCGACCTGCCACGCCGAGCTGCGCCGCTTCGTCGACCGTGAGATCGAGCTGTTCGGCAGCGTGCGCCAGCGCAGCGACGCGTTGTTCACCGACCGCGTGCTCAAGGCGGCCGCGCCGGTGCAGATCGCCGGTGCCGGCCTCGACAACCGCTATCGCAGTCTGATCCTCGCCTTCGCCTATGCGCTCGCCACCGGCGTCGCATACGTCATGCTCGCGCCGCTGCTCGGCCTGGCAGCGCTCGGCACCTGGACCGGACAACTGGCAGAGGCCGCCCGCGGCGAGGACGGCGGCAACATCGGCGGCCGCGCGCTCGCGGTGTTGGCGGCGGCGGGCCTGGTCGTCGCGGTCGCGTTCGTGCCCTGGCGGCGGCATACTACGCCGCCCGCATGACCTGCACGACGCCCCCGGCCAATCCGACGCAAACGACTTCTACGACGGCCACGACCACGCCCTCGCCGGCGTGTCCCGTCGAGCCTTGCCGTCACCCGCGCTGGGCCGATGTCGCCGAGCGCGACTGGTCGGACTGGCGCTGGCAGATGCGCCACCGGGTCACCACGCTCGCCGAGCTCGAGACGCTGCTCGAGCTGACTCCCGAGGAGCGGACCGGCATCGCCGCGCGGGCGCCGGTGTTCCCGTTCGCGATCACGCCGTACTACCTCTCGCTCGTGCAAGGTCCGGGCTGTCCGGTGCGTCGCCAGGCCGTGCCGCACGCGGACGAGCTGATCACGACGCCGTGGGACATGGTCGATCCGCTCGCCGAGGAGGAGCACAGCCCGGTGCCGATCCTCTCGCATCGCTACCCCGATCGCGCGCTGCTGTACGTGACCCATAACTGCCCGGTGTACTGCCGCCACTGCACGCGCCAGCGCAAGGTCGGCGACGCGACCTCCTCGCCCGATCGCAGCACGATCGCGGCGGCCCTCGAGTACCTGCGCGCGACCCCGGCGATCAAGGACGTGCTGGTCTCGGGCGGCGACCCGCTGAGCCTCAGCGACGCGCGTCTGGTCGAGATCGTCGCCGAGCTGCGCACGATCCCCAGCGTCGAGATCATCCGCCTGTGCACCCGCAACCCGGTGACCTTGCCGCAGCGGATCACGGCGGAGCTGCTGGCGGCCCTGCGCCCGTACCACCCGATCTTCGTCAACACCCACTTCAACCACCCGCGCGAGTGCACGCCCGAGGCCGCGGCCGCGCTCAATCGCCTCGCCGACGCCGGCTTCGCGGTCGGTAATCAGATGGTGCTGCTGCGCGGCATCAACGACGACGCGGCCACCGTCGAGACCTTGAACCGCTGGCTGCTGCGTCAGCGCTGCCGGCCCTACTACATCCTCCAGTGCGACCCGGTCGGCGGCACCGCGCACCTGCGCACGGCGGTCGACGCCGGCGTGAAGATCCTCGACGCGCTGCGCGGCCGACTCAGCGGTCTCGGCGTCCCGCAGCTGGTGGTGGACCTGCCGGGCGGCGGCGGCAAGGTCACCCTCGTGCCGGACCGCCTGCTTCGTCGTGAAGGCGCGCGCATGGTGTTTCGAAACGTCGAGGGCCGTGAGTTCACCTACGTCGACTCGCCGCTGCCCGAGCAGTGACGGGGTCGCGCCGGAGCCGCGTAAATCCTGTTCTGGGCCGCTATGGCGGGATTCGACCCGTGGGGCGGGGAGGCCGCCGCTTGCTCGGCCCCGATGACGGGACCCGTGCATACTTCGGGGCGTCGGTCGTCCAAGGCCGCCCAGGAGAACCCCATGGTGCGAACTTCACGCGTTTCTCGTTCGATCTGCCTCGCCGCCGCACTTTCGGGCCTCGCCCTGACCGCCGATGTGGCGCACGCAGCGGACGGCACCGTCCGCGTCCTGGTGATCAAGGAACAGGGCATCGGCTCCGCGGCGCAGGCCCAGCCCTACGTCGACAAGCTGGTCGCTGTCGCGGGCAAGGCCAGCGGCTGGGCCGCGACCGAGGGCAAGTATGCGACCACCCGCGAAGGCGCCGAGGAGTACATCCACAGCGCCGACCCGCACTTCGGCATCATGTCGCTCGGCGCCTTCCTGGCGCTGCGCGGCAAGCACCAGCTCGAGGTGCTCGGCAAGGCCGAGGTCACCCAGGCCGGCGGCCGCGAGTATCACATCGTCAGCAAGACCCAGACCGACATCGCCGGTTGCAAGGGCAAGACCCTCGCCAGCAACCACCTCGACGACGTTCGCTTCGCGGAGAAGGTGCTCGGCGAGGGCGCCTTCGTGCTCGCCGACTTCACGCTGGTGCCGACCAAGCGCCCGGTGCAGACCATCAAGAAGGTCACCGCCGGTGAGTCCGAGTGCGCCCTGATCGACGACGCCCAGTTCGCCGAGCTCAGCAAGATCGAGGGCGGGGCCGCCATCAAGTCGGTGTGGAAGTCGAAGAAGCTGCCGCCGATGGTCGTCGTCGCCTTCCCGTCCGCCCCGGCTCCCGAGCGCGCGACCTTCAAGGCTGCGCTCGGCAAGGTGTGCACCGGCGAGGGCAAGGCCGCCTGCGGCGAGGTCGGCATCAAGAACCTCGGTCCGGCCGGCGCCAGCGACTATCAGGCCGTCATCACGGCCTACAGCCGCTGATCGGGTCGCCGAGCCGCCCTGACGGGGCGAGCGAGGTAAGGAGGGGCGGGCGCTGACGGCGACCGCCCCTCGCGCGTTCGGTGCCCCGCCTGCGCCGCGCTGCGGATCCCCGGGGCGCGGGTCTGGTCGCCGCGACTTCATCGCGAGGCCATGGTATGACCGGGCGGCATGCGCCGTATGCTCCTCGCCGCCATCCTCGTCGCTGCGTCCGCAGAGGCGGGTTGCAAGCCGAAAGCCGACCTCAACAACCCGAGCTTCGCCGACACGCACAGCGCCTTCGAGGTGTACGAGCGGCTCGAGGCCCTGATCGACGCCCAAAAGGACGGCAAGCAGGATCGCGAGGATGCGTACGCGCTGGTGGTCAAGCAGGCCGATACCAGCCCGGAGTATTTTTTCGCCCGTGCCGCGGTCGCCGGGCGCCTCGCCGAGAACCGCGGCCTGCAGGCGCTGGGCCTCGTCACCGAGGCCGAGGACTATGCCCGCCGGGTCCGCGCGATCGACCCCGACTTTCGTGAGGGCGCCGCGACCCGCATGCTCGGCACGCTCTACGTGTTGGCGCCGCCGAGCCTGGTCAAGCACGGCGATTCGGAGACCGGGCTCGAGCTGCTCGAGGCCGAGGTCAAGGCCCACCCCGAACGCCTGGTCTCGCGCCTGCGGCTGGCCGAGGCGTACATCGCCCTCGGCGATCCCGAGCCCGCGAAGGAACACCTGTGTGCCGTGCAGCGCAGCGAGGCCCAGCTGTCGGCCGGCGACCGCCGCCTGCTCGCCAAGCTGGTCGCCGACGCCGGCAAGCTCGAGTGTGTCGACGCCGCGCCGCCGCCCGCCGCCTGAGCCGGAGAGTCCGTGCACGTGCAAGACCGCAGCCACCGGCGTCCTGCTCGCGGCTGGGTTCGCGGCCTGGTCGCTGCGGCCTGGCTCGGTCTGTGTGCGTGCAACCATCAGCTGCCGCGACTGAGCGAGCGTGGTCGACATGCCGAGGTCGTGGAGCGGGCGGCGCACGCCCGTCACCGGCCCAGAGGCAAGCCGGCGCGGGCCTGGGCCCATTCGCTCGTCGAGCTCGGCCGCAGCGTCGAGGCCCGCGCGGTGCTGCTGCGCGACTTCCGGGTCACCGCCGATCTGCGCTCGCTGGTGGCGCTCGCGGATCTCGAGCTGCGCGAGGGACTGCGGGGCCTCGCCGCCGTGCACTACGCCCGCGCGGCCAGCCTCGAGGTCGACACACTACGCGGCCGCCATGACGTCTGCGCGCTGTTTCGTGAGCGAGCCGAGCGCTTCCTGGCCACCGGCGAGGCGGTGGCTGCCGATCTCGACATGCGTCGGATCGCGATCATTTGTCCGAAGCCGGCCAGCCCCGACGCGGCAGCGCTGCAAGTCGCCGATCGAGCGCTGCACCTGCGGATCACCGCCGCGGCAGATCTGCAGGTGCGGGCGCAGCGGACCCTCGCCGGCTGTCAGGACGGCGCATGCACGGC
>NZ_JACCSO010000200.1 GCF_013812955.1 Nannocystis sp.
CTGGCGACGCGCACACCGGCGGTCATCTGCGCGGAGCCGGCGATTGCGTCCATCGGATCGCCATCGCCCTGACCGGTCTTGCGCAGATGCGCGACGACGACGACCGCCGCTCCAGTGCTCCGAGCCAGACGGGTCAGAGCGTCGAGCAGGCAGCGCACGTCTTGAGCATCATTGGCATCGGTGCCGGCCGGAGCGAAGGCGGCAAACGTGTCGACGACGATGAGGTCGAAGGCATGCATCGTCACCGCATCCGCCAAGAGCTGCACGTGCGCTGCGAGGTCGAGCGGCGTGCCGGTCCTGACCTGGGAGAACACCGACCAGGCGACACGGCTCAGATCAGCCTTGGCGGCGCGCAGTCGCGGAAGGAGAACGCAGCTCGCGTCGTCCTCACGCGCGAGGAGCAGGACCTTGCTAGGTGGGCGCTGTGTGCCGTCCGGCATCGGCTTGCCGGCTGAGATTCGGGCGGCGAGGTCGCAGATCAGGAACGACTTGCCGAAGCCCTGCTTGCCGCCGATCAGCGAGACCATCCCGCGCGGAATCACGCCAGGCCACAGCCAGTCGATCTCCCGTTCAGGTGTGTCGGCGAAGCTTTGGAGATCGAACAGCAGCGAGGCCCCAGCAGGTGGCGGCATCAGCCCAGAAAGGTCGATGGGGTTCACGTCCGCCGCGCCGAACCCCTGGAGGCGCAGTGCTGCAGCAGTTGCTTGGAAGTCGCCACCGTGTTCGAGAAGCGCTAGGACCGCGAACGGGCTGTACGCGCGGCTAGATTCGAACGGCATCGCGTTCGACGAGAACACGTAGAACACGCCGTCCTTCAGGGTCGCTGACCAGCCCTCGGTCTTGCCTGGTCGCCGCCACGTCTGGTTGGCGCCGTCGCGCACGAGTTGCCAGCCGTGGTGCTGAAGCAACGCCGGCAGATCGGCGCGACGATTGAAGTCGTCGCCAGGGCGAAGCACGGTGCCGCGCGCACCGGGCTGAGGATCTGCCGGCTCGGGCGCGACCTCGTTGAGCGTCCAGGCGCAACGCAGCAACGCGTCCCGTTCCTCGGCGGTCAGAATCGGCGGCTGAGCGAGATCGCCTTGAACGAGTCCGTAGCCGGTTGATGGCGCGCAGAGGAACAGGCCCCCTTCCCCGCGTGTCTCGATCAAGGTTTGGATGACGTGCCACCGCCCATCGCGATCACGGCGAGGCGTCAGCATCTTGCCAAAGCGCTCAACAGCGGCGGGACCATCGGTGTCCTCGCGACGACTCGCGAGCTTGAGATTGCCGCTGACGGGGTCGACACAGCGATAGATGACGTGCTGGCCGCCTGACGGCGTGCGTTCAATGACCAGGCGCTCACTGAGGCCCGGCGCTTCCTCGTCGACAGCTAGGCGCCACGCATCGAACAGCGCGCCTGCGCCATCGAAGTCGAGGATCTCGAGATTGCCCGAGACGGCACCGCAGATGATGCAGCACGCGTCGTGCGGATTGGAGAACCACGCCGAGACCTCAGCGGCCGTCGGTAGACGGTGCTGGTACGTCTTCCAGCCGGCGAGGTCGGGCCTCTTGTCGACCGCGCGTGCAGGTAACACGCAGAGGCGGGCAGCGAGATACGACGCAGGCACCGTCAGGCCGACCTCACCGATCGACGGTGGCATGCTCATAGCCCCGCTGGGAGATCACGCCGCCTGCCGCACGTACTCGGCGAGACACAGCGCGTCGGCTATGCCGTCATGTGGCTTTCGGCAGCCGTTGGGAATCAGCTCAACCAGCGGCCAGCGGCTCGCGCAGAAGCGGATGGCGCCTTCCTTGTCGTGGGTGAGCCCGATCAGGACGCGCTTCTTCCACACCGTCGGCGGCACGAGCGTCACCGGGAGTCCAAGCGCAGCACAGACGCCCCGCACCATCCCCCAGCCGGCGCCGAAGGTGAAGCTCGATGTCACGCCCTGCTTGGGCATGGCTCCGACCTTCTCGATGCACACGCAGGCGATGTTCCCGTCGATGCCGAGGCGCTGGCGACGCAGCAGATCGGCGACCTCGCTCGCGTGCACCTCGCCACCAGCTACCGGCATCGGCCACGCGCCGAGAACGATGCCGGTTGCGCTCAGTGCGGCGAGTCCTCCCCCTAATCCGGGGTCGATCCCAAGGTAGATCGCCATGGCTCACCGCCGCAGCCATGGGGGCGTGGTGGTGGTCTGTGCCGGCTTGTCCTGCACCGCGTCGGGCTTGGCCCAGGCGGCGATCTCGTTGGTCGGTTCGCCGTTGTCCGCGCGCTTCTTGATCTTCACCATCACCGTCAGCGGCAAGTTGTGCAGCTCAGCCGAGTCCTTCGGCGTCATCACTCCGACCGCGCGACAGACCGCCGACAGTTCCTTGCGGGCGATCTCGACGGTCTGCTGGTTGGGATGCTCGAGGTTGTGGCGCGACCACAGCTTGCGGCCCTTGTGCTCACCATCGAGCACCTGGTACTCGATCTCGAGGTAGCTGCCGACGCCGTTCTTGGTCGGCTTCATGAGCGAGCTGCCGATCGCGACCAGGTACTTGCCGGCCGGCAGGGTGTCGTGCGCAACTGCAGGCTCGATCACGTGCGCGTCGAAGTTGAGTGAAGCCATCGGGGAACTCCTTGGTCAGCGGGTGGTGGGTGCGGCGGGGATGGGGTCGGTCGGCGGCAGGTGCGCTGCGAAGCTCGACCACGCCAGCGGCAGCTCGTCCGGCAGGTTCAGTCGGTTCTTGGCCAGGTGGCTCGGCCGCTCGGTGGTGCGCAAGACGCGCTCGCCGGAGCCAATGGCGTGAGTGCGGGTGCGGTTGAAGCCTTCGTCCGAGGTGCGCGTGTGGACTCGGTACGCGGCGAACAGGACTTCGTCGCACCACTCGGTGATGACCGCGCTCGCCGTTTTATGCAGGCGAGGGGCGTAGCGGTCGTAGGAGTCAGTCTCGGGATCCTCGAAACGCTCAACCTTCGTATGCGCGATGAGGATGATGGTCATGCCGCGCTCGGCGCGCAGGGCCGCCAGCCCGTCGAGCACGTTCTGCCACAGCGGGAGGGCGAACGTGTAGCCCTTGCCGTAGGGAATGTCCTCGATGGTCGCGACCTGGCGCAGCCGGCAGACCTCGGCCCAGATCAGCCGCTCGAGCCAGTCCAGCGAATCGATGACGACCGTGCCGTAGTCGTGCTGCTCGCGGTACAGCGCGGTGATCGCGTTCATCACCTCGGCGAAGCTGGCCGCGAGCGGGAAGCGGTGGCAGTCGATCGCACCGAGGCCGTCCTCGGTCTGAATGGCGATCGACCGCGGCGCCTGGATGGCGAAGGTCGACTTCCCGATGCCGGCCGTGCCGTAGACGAGGATGCGACGTGGACCGGGGGCGGTGCCGGCGATGATCGAAGCGATCGTAGACATGGTGCTCCTCAGGCGATGTGGTCGTAAACGCGGATGTCCTCGTAGCCGGTCGGCCAGCGGTCGGTCGCGCGGCAGGCCTGTAAGCGCTCGATCGCCGCGAGGTTGTCGCGCTCAGCGGCCTGCAGCGAGTTGCTGCTGATCTGCCAGACCCCGACGCGGTAGGGCTCGCGCTTCTCGACGGCGATCAGGTGGACGGGCACGTCGCGGTTGGCGATAGCGCCGATGACACCCCGGTAGAAGGCCTGCTGGTGAACGTAGCCGAAGTTGCGCACTTCGATCTCGAACCAGTCGAGGTTGTCGGTGCTCTTGAGGTCGATGATGCCGCGACCGGGATGCATCCAGTCGATGCGGACCTGGGAGGAGACGCCGCCGTAGTCGCAGCGCGCCACGCCTTCGGCGATGCCATCGGCCAGCAGGTCGCGCGCTTGAGCGTGGCCATGGACGGCGTTGCTGACGGCGTCGCACAGCGCGGCGGTGTCTGTCGACACGACCGGCCGTCCCTGCAGCGCGGCCCACTCGGCGAATGCCTTGGTGTCCTCGCCGTAGGTGCGATTGGTCTTGGGATTGATCGGACCACCGACCGCGTAGCGCGTGGCAAAGGTGTTGGCGCCTTCGAGGACACGCGTGTGGATCGCCCGACCGACCTCGTAGGCGGCGCGGCGTTCCTCCGGCACGAGATTCAATTCGCGCTTGCGGAATAGCAGCGGGTTGCGCCGGAACTCATTGAGCGCGTGGCTGGAGAGGTGCTGTTTGCGGCCGGCGGCGTAGACCTCCTCTGGCTCGGCATGCAGGTGGACGGTGTAGGGACGCTGATCGATGAGGCGCAGGCGTGCCAGGGTCGTGGTCATGGAATGTTCCTTGGGGTGGTAGTCAGCGGGCCGAGACGAGCGCGGGCGTGGGTCGATCCGTGGCCGCGAGCGTGACGTCGTCCCAGCGATCGATGGCGAAGCGCCCATGGGGTCCGTTGCGCTCCGGCCGGAAGTCGCCGAGGCCCACGCGCTGCCCGGCGAACTCGATCAGGCGATGCGCCGACTCGGTCGCCAGCATCTCGTCGTCGAGTTCGAGGTGGAACCGCAGCGCCCAGGCGTCGAACCGCGGTCGGTGGCATGGTCGGCGCACGCCACTGGCGGGATCGCGCACCGTACGGCTGTCGAGCGTCCAGCCTGAGTCCGCAATGATCAGGAGCTGGCTCTCACGGATGCCCAGCGAATGGATGAGTTCGGCCGGGTCGCGATCGAGGCAGCGCCCGGCGTTGAGCAAGCAGCGCAGCAGGTTGATCTGCGGGATCACGGGACGCAGATCGTGATCGAGGTACAGCCGCGCCTCGGCGAGCTGCCGAGGGTTGCCCTCGACGGGAACGTCGGTGGGCCGGTTGCAGAGCAGCGGCGTCAAGCCGACGACCGTGATGGCGATGGTGGTCATGTGCGTGTCCTTGGGGTGCGGCCGGAGTCCGTGAGTTACATGTCCCTATCGGCGTGATGTGTCCGGGGCTCAGCAGGCCCCGGTCAGACCGCGTCGGCGGCAGGCGCTTCGGATCAGCGCGATATCGTCGGCAATGCGCTGACGGGCGACGCCACGCGCATGCGCGACCTCGCTTGGCGATTCGCTCATCAGGCGATGCATGAGCAGACGTAGGCGTTCAGGGAGGTCGGCGCCCACGGTGGTGAAGTCCAAGCGCAGATCGCGGCGATGCTCGACCTGTCGCGCAGCTTCGCCGGCACTCGCGTCGCCATTGGCGGACAGGTCTGGGCGATGTAGGTCGTCGATCATACGGTAGGCC
>NZ_JACCSO010000245.1 GCF_013812955.1 Nannocystis sp.
CATGCGCCTGCGTGAGCCGGACGGCGTCACCCGCTTGCGGGCCCAGGGTATCGCCGACCCCGACCGCCTCGCCGCCGTGTTCGCCCCCTGACGATCGCCGATCCCGGCCCCGAACGCCGTGCTAGCCTGCCGAGGATGGCCGACGATTTCGCCCTCCTCGACGCCTGGCGTAACGGCGACTTGCAAGCCGGTAGCCAGCTGTTTGACCGCCACTTCGAGAGCATCCACCGGTTCTTGCGCAACAAGGTCGGCGATGACACCGACGAGGTCATGCAGCGCACTTTGCTCGCCTGCGTCGAGACCCGCGACCGGTTCCGCGGCGCCTCCAGCTTTCGCACCTATCTGTTCGGCGTCGCCCGCCTCGAGCTACTCGCGCACTATCGTCGCCGCCGCAAGTTCGACAGCCACGTCGACCTCGAGTCGCGGTCCTTCTTCGACCTCGACCCCTCGCCGAGCACCGTCGTCGCCAAGCACATGGAGCAGAAGATCCTGCACGAGGCCCTGCGCCGCCTGCCGATCGACCTCCAGATCGCGCTCGAGCTCCACTATTGGGAGAACATGTCGGCCACCGAGGTCGCCACCGTGCTCGAGATCCCCGCCGGCACCGTGAAGAGCCGCCTGCGCCGCGGCAAGGAGATGCTGCGCGACACCATGGACGGCCTCGCCCTGTCCAGGCCCGCGCTGGAGAGCACGCTCGGCGACCTCGAGGGCTGGGCCCGCTCCCTCGGTGAAACCTTACGCGAGGGCGCTGCGGTCTCACGCAAGCCCCGTCCGGATCCCCTCACCGAGCCGAGCCCAAAGCCGAGCAGCGTCGAATTGACCGCGGAATTGGCCGCACAACCGACTTCGGAGGCGACCCCAAAACCCACCTCGGAGCCGACCTCCGAGGCGACTCCCCAGCCCCCCCGCAGCGGCGAGACCCCCTCATGAGCGACCGTCCCCCGCGCAGACGCCTGATCACCTTCCTCGCGGTCGTCGGCGGCATCACCACCGCCCTCTTGCTGTTGATCGTCATCCTCGCCTCGATCCGCTGCGCCATCGGCGACGAGACGGTCCCCGACCGCACCGTGCTCGAGATCGACTTCGAGCGCCGCTTCGTCGAGCACACCAGCGACGACCCGCTCGCGCGCATCCTCGGCGGCCGCGATGCCCAGGTCGGCGAGCTGATCGCCGCCCTCGAGCGCGCCCGCACCGATGACCGCGTCGTCGGCCTCGTCGGCCACATCGGCGCCGGTGATTATGGCCTGGCGATCACCCAGGAGCTGCGCGACGCGGTCCAGGCGTTTCGCGCCTCCGGCAAGTTCGCCGTCGCCTTCTCGGAGACCTTCGGCGAGTTCGGCCCCGGCAACCAGGGTTATTACCTCGCCGCCGCCTTCGACGAGATCTGGCTGCAGCCCTCCGGCGACCTCGGCCTCAACGGCATCGCCGCCCAGACCCGGTTCCTGCGCGGCGCCTTCGACAAGCTCGACGTCGACCTGCGCATGGACCATCGCCACGAGTACAAGAACGCGATGAACAGCTACACGGAGCGCAGCTACACGCCTGCGCACCGCGAGGCGCTCGCGGCCGTGCTCGGCAGCATGCACGGCCAGCTCGTGCGCGGCGTCGCCGAGGGCCGCGGCCTCGCCCCGGCCGCCGTCACCGCCCTGATCGACCGCGGCCCGTTCCTCGGCCCCGAGGCCCTGCAGGAGCGCCTGGTCGACCGCCTCGGCTACCGCGACGAGCTGATCGCCCACGTCAAGGAGAAGGCCGGTTCGGGCGCCGAGCTGCTGTTTCACGACCGCTACCTCGAGCGCGCCGGCAAGCTGCATCAAGAGGGCGCCCGCATCGCCGTCGTGTACGGCATCGGCCCGGTGACGCGCGGCGCCAACAGCTTCGACCCGCTGTTCGGCGGCGGCCCGAGCATGGGCAGCAAGACCGTCGCGGGCGCGCTGCGCGAGGCGATCGACGACCCCGAGGTTGCGGCGATCATCTTCCGCGTCGACTCCCCGGGCGGCTCCTACGTCGCCAGCGACACGATCTGGCGCGAGACCGTGCGCGCGAAGACCCTCGGCAAGCCGCTGATCGTCAGCATGGGCAACGTCGCCGGCTCCGGCGGCTACTTCGTCGCCATGCACGCCGCCAAGATCGTCGCCCAGCCGGGCACCATCACCGGCTCGATCGGCGTGCTCGGCGGCAAGCTGTTGACCCGCAAGCTGTTCGAGAAGCTCGGCGTCACCTACGACACCATCAAGACCGCCGGCAACGCCGACATGTACAGCGACATCGATGACTTCTCGGCCCACGGCTGGCAGCGCTTCCAGGGCTGGCTCGACCGCGTCTACGTCGACTTCACCAACAAGGTCGCCGACGGCCGCGGCCTCCCCCTGGAGAAGGTCCAGCAGATCGCGAAGGGTCGCATCTGGTCCGGCGAGGACGCCCAAAAGATCGGCCTCGTCGACGAGCTCGGCGGCTGGGCGGTCGCCACGCGCCTCGCTCGCGAGGCCGCCGGCATCGCCGCGGACGCCGAGATCGAGCTGCGCACCTACCCCGCCGAGAAGTCGCTGTTCCAGCAGCTGCTCGGCGACAAGCCCGACAACAGCGAAGCGGTCGCCGATGTGCGCGCCCAGATCGGCCTGATCGAGCAGCTGCGCCCGGTCTCCGCCGAGCTGCGGGCCCTCGGCCTCGGCCCCGGCACCCCGGGCGCGCTCGGCATGCCCGACATCACCGTCGCCCCCTGACGGCCCACTTTTTCCCCAGCACATGGCCTCACGGACCTGTCCGTCGGGCCATATGCTTATGAGTCGCCGCGCTCTTTAAACGATCCGAGGTCGAGGCGCTCCAGAGACCTGGGCGCGCTCGACCTCGGCGTCGCGCAGCGGCAGCTCAGCGGGCCGCGAAGCGGCGGATCTCGTCGCGAAACCACTCGTCCGCCTCGGGGGTGAACGTGTACTTGTCGCGGATGTACGCCATCGTGTCCTTCTCGGTGTCGGTGTAGCGACCGCCGTCGGTGACCGCGGCGATCAGCTGCTTCGCGTCCGCGAGCGAGATGCGACCGTCGCCCTGGCCGGCCGTCGTCGCCTCCGCGATCTCGATCATCTGCTTGTCGTACTTCTTCCCGTCGATCACTTTGTAGTAGGTCTCGGCCATCAGAACCTCCGGGCCCGACGATACCGAAACTCGAGCGGGTGTGCACTTGAAGACAGCCGCTGCCGGCCACGGCTGGGGCTGGTTCACGGCCGAGTCCGAATCACGACTTGAGGCGCCGCTGGGCCTCGCCGGGCAGCGGGAACCATCGCAGGGACGCCGCCGCCTCGCTGAGCGGCGGGTCCTCGACCAGCTCCGGGCACAGCTCGTCCGCCCGCGCGAGGATCTCCCGCGCCTGGGCCAGGTACTCGAGCAGCGTCTGCTCCGGCTCCGACTGGCGCAGCGACGCGAATTCAAGCTCGCCGCCGGCGTAGCGCAGCTCGTGGAGGCTGAGCGGCGGCCGCGGCCGCCCGCGAATGTGGGTCCACATCGCCGTACAGGGGTCGAAGCGGTACAGCGGCAGCAGCTTCCAGCCGTCGCGCGCGACCAGGTGGATCGCCTCGACGATGTACTCGAAGGCCAGCTCGCTGATGAAGTAGTTGAAGTTGATCCGAAACCAGCCCGGCTTTATCCCGCAAAAGCCGGCGTCGATGACCTCCTGGTAGGCCATCGACTGCGCCTCGCCGATCTTGAACAGGCTGTGCCCATACGGCCCCGCGCAGGAGCAGCCGCCGCGGGCCTGGATCCCGAACAGGTCGTTGAGCAGCGCGACCACGTAGTTCCAGTGCAGGTGACCGTCGTCGTGGCGGATCACCATCGATACGATCGACAGCCGGTCGAGCTCGAGGTTGCCGAGCACCCACAGGTTCGGATTTGTTCGCCACGAGTCGATCGCGCGGCGGATGAACCCCGACTCGCGGGCGCGGATCGCCGCGGCGCCGACCGCCTCCTTGAGCTGGAACACCAGGCCCGCGCGGATCGACTCGATGATCGCCGGCGTGCCGCCCTCCTCGCGCTGGGTCACCTCGCGCAGGAACTTGAAGTCGGTCGGGCTCACCCAGGCCACCGTGCCGCCGCCGGGCACGCTCGGCACGCTGTTACGAAACAGGCTGCGCTTGGCCACCAGCACCCCCGGCGTGCCGGGCCCGCCGATGAACTTGTGCGGCGAGATGAAGATCGCGTCCTTGGTCGCGTCCGGGGCCGGGTTCATGTCGATCGGCAGGTACGGGGCCGCCGCCGCGTAGTCCCACAGCGACAGCGCCCCGTGTTGGTGCAGCAGCCGGGCGATCGCCACGTCGTCGGAGATGATGCCGGTGACGTTCGAGGCCGCCGAGAAGCTGCCGATCTTCAGCGGTCGGTCGTGGAAGCGCAGCAGCTCGCGCTCGAGCTGGACCAGGTCGATGCGGCCGTCGTCGTCCTCGTCGATCATCACGCAGTCGGCGATCGACAGCCGCCACGGCAGGTCGTTGGAGTGGTGCTCGTAGGGGCCGATGAACACCACCGGGCGCTCCGCCGCCGGGATGTGGGCGCGCAGCCCGTGGCGGGCGTCGAGGTCCGCGGGGATGTGCAGGCCGAACACCGTGATCAGCTTGTCGATCGCCCCGGTCGCGCCCGAGCCGCAGAACAGCACCACGTCCTCCGGCCCGCCGCCGACCGCCGCGAGGATGATGGCCCGCGCGTCCTCGCGCAGCCGCGAGGTCTGGGCCCCGGTGCCCGACGACTCGGTGTGGGTGTTGGCGTAGAGCGGCATCACCTCGCTGCGCACGAAGTCCTCGATGAAGCTCAGCGAGCGCCCCGACGCCGTGTAGTCGGCGTAGACCAGGCGACGCGGCCCGAACGGCCCGTCGATCACGACATCGTCGCCGATCACCGAGCGCCGGATCTTGGCGATCAGCGCCTCGCGGTCCTGGTCCTGGCGCAGCTCCTCGGTCCCGCGGTCGTCGAACTCGCCGGCCACCCCGACCACGTAGTGACTCGGATGGGTCTGCGCCGCGTGGCGGGCCTGGTCGTGCCCCGGCGCGGTGGTTTGAGTCAGGCGCACGATCTCGCGGTTGGCGTGCCGCTGCGAGGCGATCAGGTCGCGGTTGATCCGCTCGACCAGCGTGAACGCGAGGCGTCCACCGGCGGCGAGGATGCGCTCGAAGGCCTCGGCGCGCAGCTCGAGCACCACCGCGTCGTCGCGCACCGTGCAGGTCGTGCGCCGCGGCCCGCGGTCGATCATCGAGACCATGCCGAACATCTTGCCCGGGCCGACCACCGCCAGCTGCTGGCGCCGCTGCCCGCGTTGCACGCTGAGCTCGACCGCCCCGCTGACGATCACACACGCCGAGGATCCCGGCGTGCCCGCGGTCGTCACCCGCCGGCCGCGCGGGATCTGCCAGCGTCGCATCGCCGCGCGCAAGGTCGCCAGATCCTCGTCACCGAGATCACGGAAGAACTCGAGCGCCCGCAGGTCGCCGAGCTCCACCGGCTCGGCCCGCTGCGGCCCGTCGAACACCTCGGGGATCACATCGACCAGCGAATACTCCCCGGTGCTCGTGCCGACGCTCGCGCCGGTGCTCGTACTGGCGCTCGCATCGGTGTTGATATCGGTGCTCGATCCCGCGTTCGACCCCGCGTTCGAACCCGCGTTCGACCCCGCGTTCGAACCCGCGTTCGAACCCGCACTCGACCCCGCGTTCGACCCGGTGATCGCCGCGGTGCGCAGCCGCAACCGCGCGCACAGCAGCCGCGCCAGCCGCAGCAGCACCTTCAGCGCCAGCGGATCACATCCGCGCCGCAGCGCCGCGAAGTCCTCTGCCAGCAATACCCGCCCACGGGTCGGCTCCCGCGCGCGGATCGTCGCCAGCCGCGACATCGCGTGATTGAGCGCCATCTCGCCGAGGTGGTCGCCCGGCCCCACCGACGACAGCAACTCGCTGGTCCCATCCGGCTCGCTGACGTACGCGTCGAGCCGGCCGGCATCGACCAGAAACAGCCGGTCCGCAGGGGCGCCCTGGACCGCCAGCACCTCGCCCGCCTGGGCCGTGAATGGCCGCAACAGCGAAGCCAGCCGTTTGGCCTCGGACGCGCCGAGCTCCGCGAACAAGGCCGTGCCCAGCAGGCTCGCCGTACTCGCCGCGAGGGTCATCGCCGCCGACACGTTCGCCCATGGTACGGGGCCACGACGCGCCCCGGCAACCACGCCCACGCGGGTGAACGCACGTCTCTCATGATACCATCGGCGCGCCGCTCGCGGGACTTCGGCGCGACTTCCGAACCCAGCTTTTGTCGCTGTCATAGCTCGTCGCGCTCACTCTCCCCGGGCGGCACCTACGCATGACCATGCCGTCCGCCACTGGACCCGCCACGGGACCTGCCACGGGACCTGCCACTGGACCCGCCACGGGACCTGTCCCTTCGGACAGCGCCGTACAAGTCGCCCGGGTCGCCGCGGCCGCCGCCCGGGTCGCGCACGAGGACCTGGTCATCTTCCTCAACGCCTGCTTCGCCTGCACCGGGCAGCGCGAGTTCTACAGCGACGGCCACCAGCAGACCGTCTCGATCGCCTTCCTGCACGACTACATCCGCGGCAACTACCGCCGCCTCTACGCCCGCGCCCTCGCGGCCGGCATCAACCACTTCAACCAGGGCCGCATCGTGCTCGAGCTGCTGAGCCACAGCCGCGAGCTCACCGCCGAGGACCGGCGCGAGGAGGGCCAGCTGTGCCGCGCCGCCCTCAATTCCCTGCCGCCGCAGCGAGCCTACCGCGTGCTGCTCGGCCTGCGCGAGCGCGGCGTCAACAACCGCCGCTGCCGCGCCATCGTCCGCGAGTTCCTGGCCCAGCGCGACCTCAATTTCGACGCGCTCAAGTACCGGAGTAAATTGCACGGCCTGGTCCGCCACGCCCACCCGCACCTGCCCGGCGAGCTCGGCCCCTTCCTCGCCCGCGGCTGGCACGCGCGCCGCTACACCACCCCGCTGCTCGAACAATTTCGCCGCGCCCACTTCTCCGCCGACGCCATCTACGGCCTGCCCTTCACCGTCGCCGAGGGCCTCGCCGCCCGGCACGGCATCGACCGCGCCCGGTTCCTGCGCCGCATCGAGCCGCGCCTGACCGCCGGCGAGCGCCTGCGCCTGCAATCCGCGGGCAGTCGCGCCGGGGCCGACATCAACCTCGACCTCGCCCGCGCGCCGCTGACCCGCCTCGCGCTCTACATCCTCGGATTGCCGGCCGAGCAACGCCTCGCCCGCGCCGCCGAACTCGACGCCGCCCTGACCCACAGCGCCCGCCGATGCCTCGGCATCGCCCCGCTCCGCCTCGGCCGCGTCGCCGCCGTGCTCGACCGCTCCTACTCCGCCGCCGGCTCGCGCGAGAAGCCGCGCCGCCCGCTCGCCGTGGCCCTCGGCATCGACCGCCTGCTCGCCGCCGCCGCCGAGCAGTACCTGCCCGTTTGGACAGGTTTTGCCGCCACCGACGCAACGCAACTCACCGCGCGCGGCCAGACCGACCTCGCGACCCCGATCCTCGACGCCCTCGACTGGCGCCCCGACCTCCTGATCATCGTCTCCGACGGCTTCGACAACGACCCGCCCCGCGGCGGCGGCGAGGTCTGTCGCGTATTTCGCGAACGCCTCGATCCCCAGCGCCGCACCACCATCGTGCACGTCAACCCGGTGTTCGACGCCCCGCACCTCGGCCCGCGCCCGCTCGACCCCTCGGTGCCCACCATCGGTCTGCGCGACGCCGAGGACCTGCCGACCGTGCTCGCCTTCGCCCGCTTCGCCGACGGCGGCCTCAGCCTCACCGACCTCGAGGACTATCTGCAGGCCCGCGCCGACGCCTTCATCACCCGCCACGCCGGCCCGGAGCCCTCCGCGTGAAGTTCGACGAGACCACCCCCGGCGTCGCCCTCGATGGCCTTCGCCCCGCGCCCGCCCAGCAGTGGGGCGGCGTGCGCCTGATCCCGCTGCTGCGCGACCAGGTCCACGGCGACCTGCGCCTGTGCGAGCGCAAGAACACCGCGCACATCGTCGACGTCGGCAACGGCACCGCCTACTGCTCGTTCATGCCGCACGCCTTCATCCTTGACTGGAACGCCGAGGGCCAGGCGCTCGCGGCCCACGGCGCCCAGCTGCGCACGAAGGACAGCCGCACCCCGCCGCGCCAGACCACGGTGCTGCACCGCATGGCCAAACGCGAGGACCGCAACACCCTGCGCTTCGTCCCCCTGCACCTGGCGATGGAGGGCTATCTATCGCTGCACTTCGGCGGCCCCGACGTCGCCTGGACCGAGTACAGCCGCGAGGCCCTCAGCCGCGGCCTCAGCCCCCGCTCCGAGCGCAGCGTGCCCGGCCTGTGGCTCGCCGGCCTCGCCGACGCCCTCCGCGTGTTCGAGATCCACGAGGGCCAGGTCGGCGTGCTGGTGTTCGTCGCCGACGCCCTCGCCAGCGCCTTCGTCGTCCCCCACCCCGAGGACTACCGGGCCCTGCACCGCAGCCTGCTCGCCGACTTCTACGGCGAGCTGCTCTTCCAGTACGGCCTGCTCCACGACGCGGTCCAGAGCATCGACCTGCGCATCGACGGCGCCCGCGTGCACGACCTCGCCGACCTGCGCGCCGCCGTCCAGGCCGGCCGCGACGAGTGGCACGCGCACACCGCCCTGCTGACCACCGGCCTGCTCGAGCGCAGCACCCACTGGCAGACCGTGCACCGCGCCGGTCCGTTCCGCCTGCGCCGCTTCATCGGCGAGCTCCAGCCCGACCGCGAGAGCCACATCGGCGAGGCCATCGTGCGCGCCGACGGCACGCTCGAGTACCTGAAGACCTACCGCCTCTCCGCCGCCCAGATCCGCCGCGCCTACCTGCTGCAGCACCTCGCCGCCCACGAGTGGCACCTCGCCCGCACCGCCGAGGCCCTCGGCGACACCTACGAGGGCCTGCTGGTCCGCCTGCGCAACGCCGGCTTCGGTCACCTGCTCAAGCCCCACATCCTTCGTGACCTGCGCTGAAACACCATCGAGATGGCGAAGCCCGAGCGAAAGCCCAAGCAGGATCTCGACCAGCTCCTGTGCGCGCTGTTCGATGAAAAACAGCTCCGCCAATTCATAGCGACCCGGTACGGCGAGATCGCACCCGCGCTCAGCGACAGCATGACCCGCGCCGACGTCGCCCATGCCTTCGTCATGAACGCCGAAGCGCACGGTGTGATCGACGGGGAGTTCTTCGACGCCCTCGTGAGCGTACGGGAGCGTCGAGCGGCCGAGATCGACGAGCTCCGCGGCCGGTGGCCCTTGCGGTGGCCGGCGCGGCGACCCGCCGACAGCGCCGCCCCGGTCCAGAGCCGGATGATCGGCCGCGCCGATGATCTGAAGGTACTGGTCGAGCAGCTCACCGTGCAGTCGTCTCGAGCCATCGCCGTGCTCGGCCCACCGGGCATCGGCAAGACCTTGCTGACGGAGGAGGCGCTGCGCCAACCCATGGTCGTGGCCAAGTACGGCCCGCGTCGCTACCGTGCCCGGCTGGACGCCGCGAACAACGCACACGAGGCGATCGGGGCGATCGGCGAGGCGCTGGGCTTCTCCCCCGACGCGGGCATCGAGCAGGTGATCGCGCACACCCTGCAAGAAGGGCCGACGCTGCTCATCCTGGATGGCGCCGACCGCGCATGCGACAACGATCGATCAGGCATCGGCTCGCTGTGCTCGAGCTACTGCGACATCGAGGGCCTGACGCTCGTCCTCTCGCATCGCGGCGAACGCCAGCCCCCGGGACCCACCTGGGAGCTGCTCCGGCTCGAACCGCTGAGCACCGAGCGATCCAACGAGCTGTTCTGGAAGATCGCCGGCAGGCCGCCCGTCCCGTTGCCACCAGTGCTGGTTGACGCTTGCGCCGGGGTGCCGCTGGTGATCTCCCTGCTCGCGCACGCCATGGGCGGCGCATCGCCCGAATTTCTCGCCAGGGCGTGGAACGAGAAGAGGTCGAAGCTGCTCAAGCGCGACGGCGGCGACACACAAGCGACCAACTGGATCCTCGCGATGGAGGCGTCGATCAACTCGGAGCGGATGACCAGCAGCCCCAAGGCGGGGCGGCTGCTGCGGTTGCTGGCCACCCTGCCCAACGGCATCTCGGAGCGGGAGCTCGCCACGATCAGTCCGTTGTGGAGCAAGACGAACATGGCGGCGCAGGTCCTCTCCGACGTCGGGCTCGCGGTATTCAAGGATCGCCGGATCACGATGCTCGCCCCGGTCAGGGCCTATGTAGAGGACACGTACGCGCCGCCCCGCAAAGATCTCGACGATCTGACCACATACTATCACCTGCTTGTCACTGATTATGCCCGAAAGATCGGGAAGACCGACCACCGCGAAGCGGTGGCTCGCCTCGGCCCCGAGATGGCCAACGTCGACGAGTGTCTGTGCCGGGAGCTCACCACCGGGGACCGTCCCTGCCAGAAGAAGGCGGTCGCTGCAGTCCTCCTCTACGCCAAGTTCATGCTGAGCACGGGGCGGCTGCGGCCCTCCCCGCTCGAAGCGGCGCTGCGGTGCGCCGGGGAGGTCCTGAAGGACGAACATTGCGCGCTCCATTGCCGGATGAACCTCGGGCAGATCAAGGTGATGACGAGCCATCCCGAGGCTGCGATCGAGCAATATACGGATGCACTTCGAAGCGCCGAGAAGCAGCGCCTGGTCTGGGAGCAGGCCGAGTGCCGGCTGCAGCTCGGTCGGATGCAGGGCTTGCAGGGGCACCACACGGCGGGGAACGAGCACCTCCGGCGGGCGATCGAGCTGTTCGAGCGCTGTCACAACATGGAGGGCGTGGAGCTGGCCTGGCGGGCTCTCGTGGGGCCCAAGCCGGTCTACGACCCGGACGATCGCGAGATGGACGAGGTGCTCGAAGGAGCGCGAAAGGCCAGGAACCACCGCCTCGAGGCGCTGGCGCTGATGTGGATCGGCAACGCCGCGTATGACAGGGGTATGTACCGGCGGGCCGAGTCGGAGTACGCCAAGGCGCTCGCGCTGTACGAGGCGATCGGTCCGGCCGGGACGCAGGCCGACTGCACGCTGGCGCTGGCGAAGTCGCAACTGAAACAGAAGAAGTATGGCGACGCCCGGCGCAACGCCGACGCGAGCCACGCTCACTATTGTAGCTCCGGCAGCCGCGCCGGAGAGGCCGAGGCCTTATGCTCGCTCGCATCGATCGATAAAGCCGAGGACGAACGCGACCGGGCGAAGACCCGCCTCGAGCGGGCGCTGAAGATCTGGGAGGAGCTCGGAAACCCGACCAAGATCGCTGTCATTCACGGGCAGCTGGTCTGGGTCGATTCGGACCGCCGATCGCACCACTTTGAGAAGAGCCACAAGGCCCTGGCGGTGATGCCGAAACACGACCTGGATCCCTACGCCTCTCAGATCTTGAGCAGGTCATGGCGGGTGCTCGCGGCGAAGGCCCCCTTCATCGGCGTGATGGCGCTGATCGTCGCCGTCGTGGTGCTCGTGGTCCGCGCGCTCTGAACGCCCACACGCCCCTGACGACCTGCGCTGATGGACAGGTCCTCAAGGACAGGCCCAACACCCCGGCTCACGCCTCGCCGCCCGCTCACGACTCGAGGCTGGCTTTCACCTCGCGCGCCGGCTTGAAGCGCACCGTCGTCGCCGCCGCGATCTCGATCGGCGCCCCGGTCTTCGGGTGCAGCCCCGGGCGTGCCATCTGCTCCTTGATGGTGAAGGTGCCGAAGCCTGGATGGCTGTAGCGGCCCTCCCGACGCAGCCCCTCGACGATGCCGGCGAACGCCGCGTCCAGGATGCGACCGACCTCTCGCGCCGCGGGCACCCCCTCCCCGTCCCCGGCATCGAGCTGGCGCTGCACGTACTCGATCAACTCCCGTCGCGTCATGGCCCCGACCCTAACACCTCGGGCCATCGCATGACCTGTGGTCGTCTGTCCCCGACGCCATATTGGTATTTTGCCTTACATGAAAAACACAAGGAGCAAAAAAGTTGCACAAGCAATGAAGGGCCAACGCTCGATCCTGCATGTATGACCAGGCTTGCGCTGGTCCAGACCCGGGGTAGATAGTCGTGTGGCTCCAGGACCCGCGACTCGCGCATCCCCCCCGCCAGCGGCCCCCGACCGATCAAAATCAAGGAGCGTCACGAGATCATGATGAGCACCACCAAGTTCGCGCTGGGCTTCGCCCTCAGCCTCCTCGCCGGCACCACCGTGCTCGCGGAGCCCGTCGATCCCACCGCCGGATGGTTCGGCAACTGCCTGCGCTGCGAATGGGATCCCTGGGGCGGCCCGGCCTATTGCGCCGTCTCCAGCGGCACCGGCTGGTGGGGCTGCCTCGCGGTCGGCTACAAGTGCACGCAGGGCGGTAATCCCTGCGGCAAGAAGCCCTCCTCCGGCACCCCCGTCTCCTACCCGCTCCCCACCTCCACCGTCGCCGGTGGCTGAGCAGCCCGCCCCCGGGCCTCACCTCATGCGCCTCAAGTCCGCTGTCACCGTCGCCGCCGGCCTCTGCGCCGCCTTCGCCATGGTCTCGCTGGCCGTCTCCGGCGGCCTCCCTGGCCTCGGCCGCGCCCGCAGCGACAAGGCCCGGACCCCGCAGTCCCCGGTCTACGCCTCGTATCTGCAGGTCGTGGGCATCCAGCCGATGGCCTTCGACCCCGCCAACGCCGGCGCCCACCGCGACGGCGACGCCTGGGTCTTGGGCGAGGTCGACCTCGAGTCCGCCCGCCAGCACGCCGACGACAGTCAGGACCTCGACGTGCTCGCCCAGCAAGACCCCCGGTGGATCCCCACGCAGACCTGGAAGCTGCGCCACGGCGGCGCCTCGGCCTTCGCGGTCGCCAAGGAGCACTGCTCCATGCAGCACCTGCAGCGCATGGAGAACCTCTGCAAAAACGACGTCGACGTCGTCGTCGAGCGCACCGACCGCGACCTCGGCCGCGTCGTCTACGCCCGCCCCCGCTACGACGACAGCATGGACGACGAGTGCCGCGCCTACGCCGACTGCGTCGCCAAGAACGCCTGGCTCGGCCGCGAGTCGCCCCTGCCCGCCGCCAACACCACCGAGCTCCACGGCTTCAAAGCCGGCGACATCCACATCCCCGTGCAAGGCAGCAAGGCCGAGCTCCAGGCCGGCTTCCAGGACTCGATCGCCGTGTGCAAGCGCAACCTCACCGCCCTGCACCGCCTCGGCCAGAGCAACCCCGACGACCCGAGCATCACCCAGAACATCATCCTCAACGAAGACCTGCTCGAGCAGCTCGAATGGTTGATGAGCCTGTGACCCTCCGGCATCGCCTCCGTCGCCAGCGCGCCCTGCTCCTCGGCCTCGGCCTCGGGGCCCTCGGCGCCGTGCTCCTCCAGCGTGCCCTCGACCCGGCCCACTGGTTCCCCGCCGGGCTCGGCCGCGTCTACGTCGCCGGCACCTGCTCCTACAGCCGCGTCGCCGTCGACATGCTCGCCGCCGATCCGGGCGCCCCCTGGGTCGCCCTGCCGCTCCCGGTCGACGCCCCCGAGTTCGACGCCCCGGTCTGCCACCAGACCCTCGCGCGCCTCCAGGGCGCGGGCACCTGGTGGCTGGCCCTCATCCCGGAAGCCACCGCCTGCGCCCGCCTCCAGCACTGGGCCGCCACCCACTTCGAGGCCGAGAC
The DNA here is from genome assembly GCF_013812955.1 of Nannocystis sp. Classification (GTDB taxonomy): domain Bacteria; phylum Myxococcota_A; class Polyangia; order Nannocystales; family Nannocystaceae; genus Nannocystis. Next base: position 13,647 of record NZ_JACCSO010000245.1, read on the forward strand.
CCCCGCCCAGGGCTTCCCGGCCTGGGTCGACGGCGAGGGCCGCTTCCGCGGCTTCGGCGTGGATCCCGGCCAGATCGCGAGCCTGCACCTGACCCCGACCGAGAAGATCGTCCGCTTCTGGATCGAGGGCGGCTACGAGCGCTCGATCGTCGAGGGGCTCGGCTTTGCCGTTCCCTTCGATGTCGAACAGGGTCTTCCGCTGCGTAGTCCGCCGGTGCAGGCCGAGCCGCACGTTCGTAGCTGACCCGCTCATCTCCCTCGATACGACCCCTTCGCGCGTGCGAGTGTTTTCTCGCCTGTCCGAAAGGACAGATTCATCCGGAGCGCCCCAGCTTTTGTGACGTGCCGGCACAACGTCGAGGCAAATTCCGGCCGAATGCCGCCCCGGCACATTTATACCGGGCTCAGCCGGGCGCGCCCGGATGTCCCAAAGGCCAGGTATCCCGCGCCGCCCGCAGCGCCACAAAGCTGAGTCCGAAACAAGCGAGCGCGACCAGACCGCTCGCCCGCACGCCGGCCGCCAGCGCGAACCAGGCGTGCAGCACCACACAGGCCGCGAACAGACGCATGCGCGATCGCGGGGCCAGCCACGCGATCAAGCGCCCCGCCGCCACCCCGCAGCCCGCGAGCCAGAGCAGCAGCCCCCACACCCAAAGCGGCAGCGCCGGCCAGACCCCGGCGGACAGCCCCGCGAGCAGCGCGTCGACCACGCTGTGGGCATCGAGGACCTCGAGCATCGGCAGGCACGCACAGGCGATCCCGAACCAGCGGGCCCCGCGACGCAGGCCGTCCTGCGCCCAGCGCTGCGTGAGTTCGCCGAGGTGGCCGCGTGAGACGTCAGAGGACATTCGCGGCTGCGTCCGGGGCTGCGGGCACACTGCAGCATAACAAGCCTGGCGCCGCCTGTTGGGCTCGCCGTGGGCCCTACCCCCCACATGTCGGGCGCGCAGACGAGCGTGCGTACCCGGGTCCCGATCTCGTCCGGAGCAAGCCGGCCCTCGCCGCGACTGCCCGGCCGAGTATCATGAGCCGCCATGCGCGACGAAGACGACGACGGCGTTCCGGCCGCTCCCCCGCCGGCTTATGCCAGCCGAGCCACGCGGGTCATCAGCACGGCGCCTGCCCGAAAGGCCAGCTTCGCGGCGATCTTCAAGGCGATGTTCCACGAGCTTCGCCCCGTCTTCGAGGCCTTCCCGCGCGACGGCCTGCTGTGCGTCGCGGCCCGCGAGGACGGCAAGATCGCGTCCTACGTGCACCTGCCGATCCTCGGCGATCAGGGCGCTTTCGGCGTCATCGGCCGCCACGAGTGCTGCGCCCTCACCCTGCTCGACGAGGAGATCTCGCTGCGCCACGCCCTCGTACGGGTCACCCGGCACGCCAGCGACGAGGTCCGCGTGCGCCTGATCGACCTCGGCTCCAGCAACACCTTTCACACCGAGGACGGCCAGGCCTGCAAGTCGGTGATGGCCGAGGGGCCGATGTTCATCAACCTGCTCGGCTACCAGCTCTACCTGCTGCCGACCGGCTCGCTCAGCCCCTGCACCTGGTCCGACGACGCCGACGCGACCTGGTCCTCGTTCCCCGAGCGCATCTACTTCGACCACCGCATCCCCGAGCGCATGGTCGGCCGCCCGCAGCTGCCCGCCGCCCGCGCCCGTCGTCACACCTACATGACCCTGTTGCCCGCCGCCCAGCACCTGCGGGCCCGTCCGGGCGCCGGCGGCGACGCCCTCGGCACCATCCTGCTCGCCGCCGAGAGCACCCAGATCGCCCACCGCGTCTCCCACGAGGACCTCGAGCGCGGCGTGTTGATAGGTCGCTACGAGCGCTGTCAGCTCGCCGGCGCCTCCGGCAGCCTCTCGCGCGTGCACCTCGTCTTGCTGCTCGACGGCGGCGACGTCTGGGCCGTCGACACCGCCAGCCTCAACGGCACCATCGTCTAGGGCCAGCGCATCTCCGCCATCCAGCTCGACCGCGAGCTCGAGCTGCGCCTGCCCTCCGGCATGGGCATGCGCTGGGTCCCCGAGCACGTCCCGCCCAGCTGAAACTTGTAGGAGCACGTTTGTCCACCAACCCCCTCGATCCCCAGGAATTCGACGTCATCGTCATCGGCAGCGGCCCCGGAGGTGAGGGCGCCGCGATGCGGGCGGCCAAGGCCGGCAAGCGGGTCGCCGTGGTCGAGAAGTACCGCGAGGTCGGCGGCGGCTGCACCCACTGGGCCACGATCCCCAGCAAGGCGCTGCGCCAGGCCGTGCGCAGCCTGCACGAGTTTCGCCACAACCCCCTGTTCGCCGACGCGCTCGAGGGCCGCGAGTTCACCTTCCCGATGCTGCTGCGCAGCGCCTCCTCGGTGATCCACGGCCAGGTCGACATCCGCCGCGGCTTCTACGACCGCAACCGCGTGCGCGTGATCCATGGTACCGCCCGCTTCATCGACCCGCACACCGTCGAGGTCGAGTCTGCCAGCGGCGCTCGCCCGCGCCTGCGCGCCGAAGGCTTCATCATCGCCACCGGCTCGCGGCCCTATCGGCCGCCGGACGTCGACTTCGGCCACCCGCGGATCTTCGACAGCGACACGATCCTGAGCCTGACCAGCACCCCGCAGACGATCACCGTCTACGGCGCCGGCGTGGTCGGCTGCGAGTACGCGTCGATCTTTCGCGGCCTCGAGGTCAAGGTCAACCTGATCAACAACCGCGAGAAGCTGCTC
>NZ_JACCSO010000262.1 GCF_013812955.1 Nannocystis sp.
GCGCGCGCCTCGGGGCCACCGACGACGGTGAACACGCCGCGGTCCATGGCGAGCACCGAGTCCTTGATGATGGTGCCGTCGCCGAGGTGGAGCTCGCCGCCGACCAGGTACACCGGACCGGCACGCGCGGGCGTCGGCGCGGGGGTGGTGGGCGCGGGGGTGGTGGGCGCGGGGATGGTGGCAGCGGCTGCGGGCGGAGCTGCCTCTGCGGACATGCTCCAAAGGCCAGACAGGAAAGCGAGGGAGAGGAGGAGCCGCATGTTCATTGGGGTCCCTGGGGCGCGGCGTCGAGGTAGCCGAGTTCGAAGTCGGTGCGGGGCTCGAGCTTGCCGCGGACGTAGACGAGTTCGCCGCCGATGAAGACCTGCTCGGCGACGGAGTAGACGCTGAAGGGGTCGCCGCTCCAGACCACGAGGTCGGCGAGTTTGCCGGGTTCGAGGGTGCCGGTGCGTTCGGCGACGCCGAGGGCCCAGGCGGGGTTGGCGGTGATCCAGCGCAGGGCCTGGTCATCGGTGACGGGTACGCCGGCGCGGCGACCGGCGTACATCGCCTTGGCGGCCTCTTGATTGAGGCGCTGGATGCCGTGGGCGCTGTCGGAGTGGATGATCGCGCGGGCGCCGGCCTGGGTCAGCAGGGCCGCGTTCTCGCGGATGCCGTCGAAGGCCTCGGCCTTGAAGCCCCACCAGTCGGCCCACACGGAGGCGGCGGTGTCGGCCGCGGCGAGGCGGTCGGCGATCTTGTAGGCCTCGGTGGCGTGGTGGAAGCTGCGGATCTTGAAGCCGTAGGTCGCGGCGAGCTCGAGCATGATCGACATCTCGTCGGCCCGGTAGCAGTGGTTGTGCACGAAGATCTCTCCGCGTAGCACGCCGACCAGGGTCTCCATCGCGAAGTCGCGGGCGGGCGGCGTCGGCTCCTCGAGCTTCTCGGGCTTGTCCGCCTTGTCCGCCTTGTCCGCCTTGCCCCGTTTGTCATCGGCCTTTTTGGCTGGCGGTGGATCGTGCTCGGCGGCCTTCTTCTTGGCTGTCCATTCGGACAGGTCCTTCTGGTACTTGGTCCAGCTGCGCTGGTACTCGCTGGCCTTCTGGAAGGCGTCGCGGTAACCGGCGACGTTGCCCATGCGCGTCGAGGGCCCCGACTTGTTGCCGTAGACGCGCTTGGGGTTCTCGCCGCAGGCCATCTTCAGGCCCTCGGGGGCGCCGGGGAAGCGCGCGTCGGTGACCGAGCGGGCGTGCGGGAGCAGGCGCACGGTGACCGAGCGGCCGCCGAAGAGGTTGGCCGAGCCGGGAAGGATCTGCATGGTCGTGACCCCGCCGGCGCGGGCGCGGTCGATCTGCGGGTCCTGGGGGTAGTAGGCGTCCCCGGCCCGGACTCCGGCGGTGTTGGGGGCGGTGGCCTCGTTGCCGTCGTTGTTGCCGGTCAGGCCGGGCGCGGCGTAGACGCCGAGGTGCGAGTGGGTGTCGATGATGCCGGGGGTCAGGGTCTTGCCGGCGAGGTCGAGGACGGTCGCGCCGGCCGGCACGGGCAGGTCGACGCCGACCGCGGTGATCTTGCTGCCCTCGACCAGCAGGTCGGCGCGGGCGTAGGTCTTGCCGGTCGCGGTCATGACGATGGCACCACGCAGGAGGGTCTGGCGGCGCGGTCCCGGTGGCTCCGGATCGCTCGCCGCGATCGGTGTGGCGGCGGGCGCCTCGGTCGCGGGAGCGGCCGGCGCGGGCGCCTGACCGCGCTTTCCGCAGGCGAGGGCGGCGCTGAGACCGAGGAGCAGCAGGGCCGACTGGCGCTTCATCACGCGGCCAAGCTACGCCAAACCCGGGTGCGCCCGGAAGCTTTTACTGCGGGTGGCGGGCTCGGGCCCGGGCGGATATTCTTCGCGCCCGCATGACTCGCTTCTCCGTACGTTCCTCGGCCCTGTGCGCCGCCTTTCTTCTCACGGTCGCCTGCCTGCCCGAGCGTGGCGCGGCGCCGGCCAGGTCGGCTGCCGCGACTGCAAAGACGCCGGTCGGAGTTGTCGCGAAGGACGGCAAGTCGGCGCCGCCGGTCGTCGCCCCCGGGCCGACGACTGCGCCGGCCGGTTCGGCCAGCGGCTGCGCCGGCGCGGCCTTGACCTTGCCGGCGGGCACGGTCGTCGCGCGCATCGACGGCAAGGACATCAAGGTCGAGGATCTGGGCGACGAGCTGGAGCGCGCGGAGAAGCAGGCGCTGCGCACCTACTGCAACGAGATCACCACGGCCCGCGAGGCGACCCTCGACAACATGCTGCAGCAGCGGCTGTTGACGGCGGCGGCGGCGGCCGAGGGCAAGGAGGTCTCGGCCTACGTGCAGGAGAAGATCCAGGCGGAGGTGCCGACGCCGGACGACGCGGCGATCGCCGCGTTCTACGACGCCAACAAGTCGCCGTCGGCGCCGCCGCTGGACCAGGTCCGTGATCAGGTGATCCAGGCGATGAACGGCGAGCAGGGCGAAAAGGTGATGATGCGCATCCTCGACGAGGCCAAGGCCAAGGCGAAGGTGGAGCGCTTGCTGCCCGACGTCAGCCCGCCGCCGATGGACCTCAGCAACCCGCCGCACGCGGCCTTCGTCGGGCCGGCGGACGCCGCGGTGCGCGTGGTCGAGTTCTCGGACTTCGAGTGCCCGTACTGCTCGAAGGCGGCGGAGACGTTCCGCGCGCTGAAGGACAAGTACGCCGGCAAGTCGGTGTCGTTCACGTTCCGCAACTTCCCGCTGAGCTTCCACCCGAACGCCCGGCCGGCGGCGGAGTACGCCCAGTGCGCGCAGGAGCAGGGCAAGTTCTGGGAGATGCACGACGGGATCTTCGCGGTGCAGCGCGAGCTGTCGGTCGACAAGCTCAAGGAGGTCGCGGCGCAGGCCGGGCTCGACACCACGAAGCTCGAGGAGTGCATGGCCTCGGGTCGCGCGGGCCCGCAGATCGACGAGGACATGAAGAAGGCCCAGGAGGTCGGGGTGCAGGGGACGCCGAGCTTCTACATCAACGGCCAGAGCTTCGCCGGCAACCCGACGGTGGAGGGCATCAGCCAGGCGATCGACGCCCAGCTGGCCCGGCTGCAGGGGTAGCGTATGCACCCGGCCTTCCTCCCGCTGCCGCGGCGGTTCCTCTACGCGCTGAAGCCGGCGAGCTGGCCCAAGCTGCTGGTGCCGGCGACAGTGGGACAGGTCTTTGGGGCCATGTCCGTGGGGACATGGTCGTGGGGCGGCGCGGCGGTGGGCTTCGGCTTCGCCGGATTCGCGCTGGTGTATGTCGTGCTGCTCAACGACTGGTTCGACGTTCGGGTCGACGCGATCAAGCGGCAGATGTTCCCCGACGCGGGGGCGCCAAAGACGATCCCCGACGCGATCCTTCACGCCCAGACGGTGCTGCTCGCGGGCATCGGCGCCGGGCTGTGCGCCGCGTCGATCGGCCTGTGCGGCGAGCTCGTGGTCGGCCGGCCCGGGCTGGCGCTCGCCAGCGTGGTGGCGCTCGCGCTGCTGCTGCTGTACAGCGCGCCGCCGCTTCGCTTCAATGACCGCGGCACCGGCGAATTCGTCGAGGCCGTCGGCGTCGGCGCGCTGCTGCCGTGGCTCGGCGCCTATGCGCAGAGCGGGGACCCGCTGCCCGTCCAGTTGTTGCTGGTGCTGCCGGGCATGGTCGCGCTGGCGCTGGCGTCGGCGGTCGCGAGCGGGCTCGCCGACGAGGAGAGTGACCGCGCGGGCGGCAAGGCGACGCTGACCACCCAGCTCGGTAACCCGGGCGCGCGCACCGTGATCGAGTATTCGGTGCTGGCGGGGGCGCTGCTGTGGGCCTTTGCGGCGCGGGCCGGACAGTCGCTGATGTCGCCGTTCGGCTTCACCGCGGCGCTGGCGGTGCTGCTGTGGCAGTGGCGGGTGGTGATGGCGATCAGCCCGCGCGCCATCACCAACAACTTCGTGGAGATCGGCCGCTACAAGCAGGCGCTGCATCGGGCGCTGTGGGGCAGCGCGCTGACGCTGGCGCTGGCGCTGGCGCTGCTGCGCGAGCTCGGGGTGGGTTCGTGAGCGGCCTGCTGCCGGCACCCGCGCTGACGATCCTGGCGGAGGTGGACCCGGCCCTTCGGGAGTGGGGCCATCGCTCGCTCGCCCCGGCGCGAGACCTCGGCCGCGAGCTGCTGCCGGTGTGTGCGCTCGTGGCTGCCCCAAAGGACAGCCCTGAACTGCTGACCGCGCTCGCGCGAGGGCTGGCCGCGGTGGCGCTGGCGCAGGTGGCGAGCTTCCCCGAGAACCTGTGCTGCGACTTCGAGTTCATGGCCGCGGACCTGCTGCGACGCGCCCGCGCGGCGCCGGACCCGGTCGGCCTGCTGGACGCTCGCCTCGGCCAGATCGCCAGGCTGCAGCGCCTGTACGGCCGCGACACGGCGATCCGCTTCCGCTACGTGCACGACTTCGTGTACGGCTATGACTGGGCCAAGTGGGTCGGCCGTGACCCGGACCTGCGCGTCGGGGTCGGTCCGTACGACGCCGCGTTCCTCGATCACCTCGAGCGCCGCGCGCATGAATTGCTCGGGCTGATCGCGGTCGACGATCCGGTCTACCCCGGGCTCCCCGACGAACAGGCGCGTAATCCGTTCCCGTTCTCGCGCGAGCCGGCGTCCGAGCTGCGGCTGCATCGCGCGCTCGCCGACCGCGGCCTGATCCCCATCGCCGCGTGGGACCCCGACGCGCAGCCGGTGTGGTCGCGGCCCTTCGCCGCGCTGCGAGCCGAGCTGGCCGCGGCGCTCGGCCTCGCGGCGAGCGACGACTGCAGCGCGCGGGGCTGAGGTGGTGCTTTGACCTGACCAAAAGGTCAGGTCATGACGATAGCCTCTAGAGCTTCACGTCCTTGAGCGACTTGAGCCGCTTCTCGAGCTCCTCGACGCGGAGCCGGGCGTTCTCATAGTTCTGCTTGACGACCTTGGCGCGCCCGGCGTTGCGCTCGTCCTCGTCGACGCTGGTGCTCTTCTGCTGGATCTTCGCCATGCGCTCGACGAAGGTGGCGCGGCTGTCGAGGTCGGCGCGGGCCTCGGCGAGCTTCTTCTCGACGTAGGCGATCTCCTCGGCCTTGCTCGCGAAGCTGGTCGGCTCGGGCGTCGGCGGCCGCGGTGGGGCCATGCCCATGCCCGTGGCCGGGAGCAGGCCCGGGGTGACGCGCGCCGTGGTGCTGCGCTCGACCTGGGTGCGGGCCCGGGCCGGGTCGATGTCGCGAGGGTCGATGCCCTGCGCGACGCCGCCAGCCGCGCCGTCCGCGACCGAGTTGCTGCCCTGAGCGGCCGCGCTCTGGGCCGCCTGCGTGCGAGCGTCCGCGGTGGCCGTCTCGCTCTTCGGCCAGAAGATGAAGAGGCCGGCGATCAGGAGGATGGCCCCGCCGATCAACACGGCGCCGAGGGAGCCCTGAGGGTCCTCCGGAGACGGAGGGATGGACGGTGCGGGGTCAGTCATCGCCGGGACGTTATAGCATGCCGGTGTGGACGCGAAAGACGGCGACATGGAGCCCGCGGGCGAGGAGGACACGATCTCCATCCCGCTGGTGGTCGACACCGGGCGCGACGGCTTTCGCCTCGACCGCTTCCTGGCCAGCCGCATCGCCCGGCTGTCGCGGACGCGGGTCCAGCAGATCGTGGCCGCCGGGCGGGTGCGTCGGGCGGACACCGGAGAGGTCATCTGGCGGCCGGCGCAGCGGCTGCGCGCGGGCGAGACCCTGATCGTCGAGCGGCCGGCGCCCCGCGAGCCGCCGGTGGTCTTCGACTACACGGAGCTCCACCGCGACGCCGAGCTGCTGGTGCTCAACAAGCCGGCCGGGCTGCCCGTGCACCCCTCGGCCCGTTATCACCGCCACACGCTCACGGCGGTGCTGCGCGAGCGCCTCGGCGCCGGCCATGGCTGGGAGATGGCGCACCGCCTCGACCGTGAGACCTCGGGCGTGATGGTGTTCGGGCGCAGCGGCGGCTCGGCGACCACGCTCAAGCGGGCCTTCTTCGCGCGGGCGATCGAGAAGCGCTACTGGGCGCTGTGTCACGGCTGTATCGAGGGACATGTGCGTATCGACATGTCGTTAGGGCCAGCCGCCGGGTCGGCCATCCGGATCAAGATCGGTCCGCGGCCGGCGGAGGAGGGCGGGCTGCGGGCGGTGACGGAGGTCCGGGCGCTGGCTGCGGGGGAGTTTCGCGGCGAGCCGATCACGCTGGTCGAGGTGCGCCCCGAGACCGGCCGGCAGCACCAGATCCGCGTGCACCTGGCGGAGATCGGTCATCCGTTGCTCGGCGACAAGCTCTACGGGCTCGACGAGGCGCGCTTCCTGGCGATCATCGACGGCGGGCGGCCGCTCGCGGAGCTCGAGGCGCAGCTCGGGATGACACGCCACGCGCTGCACGCGGCTTCGCTCGAGCTCGACCACCCGCGCGACGGCCGACGGGTTCGCTTCGTCGCGCCCTGGCCCGCGGACCTGGCGGCGATCATGCCGGCCTCGGCATGATCGGCATGACGGGCATGACGGGCATGATCGGCATGATCGGCATGATCGGCATGATCGGTTTGACGGCGTGAGGGAGCGCGGTCACTGGCCAAGCAGCGGCTGGGCGTCGGCGGCGAGCTCCTCGACGACGGCGCCGAACAACACCTTGAGCTCGACGGTCTTGCCGTTGCGGACCTCGACCTTGAGCTGGGCCTGGTCGCTGCCCTCGGCGAGGCGCAAGGTGCGGTCCGGGAGCTCGATCGAGAGGATGCCGGGGGGCTGGCGGTCGAGACCGAGGCGAGCCTTGCCGCCGGACCAGGCCATGGTCCGCGGGCGGGAGTCGAGGTCGGTGCCGGCCGGGAGCTGGAACTGCTGCGGGTGGTTATTGGGCCGATTGCGGGCCCACCATGACACCAGGACCACACCACCGATCACGAAGGCGATCAGCAGCGCGAAGAACAGGCGACGCATGGGCGCGCCCGCGGCATAACCTCCGAGGCGACCGCGGTGATAGTCCGACGGGGGCACGTGGGCCATCAACTCGTCGTCGCGCTCGCGAGGTGGGATCGTGGAAGGTGGGATCGTGGAAGGGGGCGTGGGTTCGAGGTCGGAGCGCTTGCCCGCGGACAGCGCGTCGGGGAGTGTGTCCGCGAACAGCTCACGCGCCAGCGACGGACGCGCAGTCGCGCCTCCGTCCTCGACTTCTTCTTGTGTGCGGTCTCGGGACACGGCCACGAGGGTAAACCATGGGCGGGGCCGACCGCTGGCGCGGGCCGCGAAATCCTGTCGCGGGCCCTGATGAACAATGATGTGGCTGCATGCGCCGATGCTGCGCCCAGGGGTGCGGGTCGCCCGCTACCTGGGGCTGCATGACCCCATTAGAGGAATGTGCGGTCGTGGGGCAACCAGGCCGGGCGGACCTGGGCCCACATGACCTGGGCGACGAGGCCGAGCTTGTTGCTGGCGAGCTGCATGGCGCCGCTGACCTGACGGAGGCGGTCGCGCGTGGGCAGGTGGGCGGCGTGGCGGGCGACGAGGCTGGACTCGATCGCGTAGCGGGCGGCCTTGAGGTATTCGCTGAGGAACACCTGGGGGCGACCCTCGGCGCAGGACAGCAGGGCCATCGAGCGGGCGCGGGCGGTCGGGCCCGAGGCCCAGTAGTCGAAGAGGGCCCGCTGGATCGCCCTGGCGCCCTCGTTGCCGCCGCGAAAGACCTCGTAGATGGCGTCGGCGAGGGCCTGGCGGGTCGGGACGTAGCGGTCGTGTTCGGCCCGGTAGCGGCGCAGGCTGCTGTCGTCGAGCCAGGCCTCGTGGTTGGGGGCGTCGACGCGGCGGCGGGCCTCCTCGGCGAGGCACTCGGCGTCGCGCAGCCCCATGGTCATGCCGCTGGCGGTGATCGGGTGCGAGCAACCACCGGCGTCGCCGATCAGCGCGAGGCCGGGTTGCACGGCCGTGGGCGCGGGGAGGTTGACGGTCGGGGCCATCTCGAAGGGGCCGCGATGGCTGGTGATCGCCTCGGCGATCTGGTCGGCGAGCGGGTGCGGCAGGAAGGGTACGAAGGTCTCGAGCAGGAACTCCGCGAGGCGGGCGCCCTTGGCCGGGAGGTTGGCCGGGAGGTCGAGGGTGACGCGGTAGACGAGGTCGCCGTCGGCGTCGCGAATGATCGGGTAGACCAGCACCGGACCCCACGCGCCGAGGATGATGTTGCCCCATGTCGGCGCGGGCAGCTTCGCGTTGCGCAGCTCGAGGCCGACGGTGAAGCCGACGGTCTGGCGCTGCTCGGGGATGCCGGCGAGCTTGCGGACCTGGCTGGCCTTGCCGTCGGCGCCGATGACGAGGTCGGCGTGGACCTTGACCTGCAAACCATTGGGGCCGGTGAGCGCGACGCCATGGATGCGATCGCCGGAGCCGCGCAGGAGGTCGTGGATCGACCAGCCCTCGAAGAGGTCGACCTGCGGCCGCTCGCGCACGACCTGGCGCATGGTCCGGACGAGTGATTTGTGGTGGGCCGCGAGGCCCTGGGTGCGCTGACCGGGGATCTCGCCGTAGGGCAGCTCGACGTAGCGACCCTCGGCGCGCTCGAGCACGGTGAAGCCGTCGACATCGACGGCGCCGGCGGCCTTGAGCGCGGCGTAGAAGCCGAGGTCGGCGAGGATCTGGGCGCCGCGCGGGTGGATGAACTCACCGGCGAAGCGCGGCGAGGAGCCGGGGTGGCGATCGATCAAAAGGATCTTGCGGCGGCCGCTCGGGTCGGCGAGCGCGAGCGCCTGCGCGGCCGCGCAGCCCGCGATGCCGGCACCGATGATGATGACGTCGTAGCGACCGTCGGGCTGCACGGTCACATCGGACGAAGTGGCGATCGGTGCGGTCATGGGCGTCCTCTGCTGCTGCTATGCGCTGGTTGCTGACAATATCTGGCTTTTGGGCCAGGTCGCGGAAGTCGATCCCGCTCGCTCAGAGCTGGCCGCCCTGCTCGGCGAAGCGGGTCAGCGCGAGGGCAGCCTCGCGCACGCCCCCGCTCGGGTCCTGGCACAGCCGGCTCAGGCCGAGCCCCGCCGTCCATGCCCCGCCGAGGCGCTCGGACAGCGCTGCTTGTGCCAGTTCGGCGGGGGCGCTGTCCAACAACTGGACCAGGTGACGCGCGGCTCGCTGGGTCTGGATGCAGGGGCGCGGCTCGAGGGCCATGAGGCCTTGCATGGCGAGGGCGGTGTCGATCGGCGCGCCGAAGCTGCCGTCCTCGCGCTGGCGGCCGCGGAGCTGGCGTTCGACGGTTTGGCGCAGGGGGTGCGTCGGCGGGCACAGGGTGGCGCTACAGAGCGCGAGCTCGGCGAGGGTGCCGAGGTCGAAGCCGGCGAAGTCGACGGTGACGCGTTGCCACAACCATTGGAGGCCGCGGGCGATGCGGTCGTCGTCGGCTTGAAAGCCGAGGCGAGCGAGCTGGCGCAGTGCGGCCGCGGAGACGCAGACGCGGGCGGGGTCGGTGGGCGAACCGGCGGCGAGGATCTGCGCGTCGCGCAGGGGGAAGCGGGCCATGAAGACCTCGGACTCGCCGCGCTCGAAGCGGGCGAAGCCGCCGTCGGGCTCTTGCATGGCGAGCAGCACCTCGACGGCGCGGCGCATGGCGGCGCGCGCCTGGCTCTGATGACCGGAGTCTTTGGGGAGGGCGAGCAGGGCGTCGAGCACGGCGCAGGTCGAGTGAGTGTCGACGTACTTGTCCGCGCCGGCCTCGCAGGGCCAGCCGCCGGCGGGCGCGTTGGTGCGAAGTTGCCACTCGCCGGACTGGCGGATCTCCTCGGCGAGCAGGAAGGGGATCGCGGCCTCACCGGCGGGGTCGCTGGCGGCGAGAGCGACGCGGACGAGGCGGGCGACGGTCGCCAGCGGCGGACAGGTGAGGCCCTGCACCAGATGTGGGCGGCCGTGCAGGCGCGCGAGGCCGCGGGCGCGGCGGAGGTATGAGAGGCCGCGGACGATCCGCGGGTCGTCGTAGTTGGCGCCCATCACCCGCAATGCGATCAGGCTCAGCAGGGTCGGGCGGACCGAGAACCATCCGCCGTGATTCTGCTGGGCGCCGATCAGCCAGCGCTGCACCCTCGCCAGCGCGACGCCGAGGATCGGGCCGCGCGGGAGCTTGCGGATCAGCTTGACGCTCTGGTCGAAGGCCTGCAGCAGATCGCCGCCGAGGCCGGGCTGGACCAGGCGCGGAAGGATCGGCTCGCCGTCGGGGCGGGTCAGCAGCAGTGAGGCCGCGCTGCTGACGTGCACCTTCGCGGGCGCGCGCGACAGCAGCAGGTACGGGGTCATGACGCCGCGGGCCCACGGCGAGACGCGGCTCGGTGACAGCCACGCGAGCGTCGGCAGCAGCCACAGCTCGGCCGGCATGGTCGGCAGCCAGGCCCAGGGCATGTGCCCGGCCATCGCCAGCCACAGGCGGACCTCGATGCTGCCGCGCTGGGCACCGCCGAGCTCGTGCACGATCCTTCGGGCGCGCACGAGGTGCTCGGCCTCGGGGTCGTCGCCGGACTCGACGAGGGCCCACCAGCCGAGGGCGGTGCGCGAGAGGTCGGGGCCGCCGGCGTCGTCGAGCCAGGCGCCGGAGGGCTGCTGGTTGGCGCGGATCCAGCCGGCGAGGCCCTGGCGCTCGGCCGGGGCGAGGTCATGGAACAGGCGGTCGGCGAGCAAGATCTCGCAGCTGAGGCCGATGTCGGGCACGGTCAGCAGGTGGCCGGCCGGGGCGGGTGAAGTGGTGGTGGTGGCGATTGGGCGAGCCAGAGCCGGGCCGAGTGCGGCCTGTTCACGCCACCAGGCGGTGGCGGCGCTGGCTCTGGTGATCGCCGCGCGAAGTCGGCCTTCCGTGGGCACCCGGGTGAGAGAAGGAGCGGGCATGTCGATCGGGCCGAAGGGCCGCGGGAACCGCGTCAGTACGGCGGTAGCGGCGCTATCGAGGGTCCCAGGCTAACATGCGGCCCCTGGCGCCCGTGGTGACGCGTATCACAGCCGGCACCCCGCAGAAGGGCCCGTGGGAGCGCACAAAACGGTGTTTTGTTGACAGGCGTTCAGGGCCGAACCGGGGTTTGAGGACCCGGTCCCACCGAGGAAGCGGCGCGAGCGGCGTCCAGACCGCTTGCCGCGATGGGCTCGGGTTTGCGAGACTGCCGGCAATGAACGCGAAACTGCGCGGGTTGCTGGTGATCGCTGGCTGTATGGCGAGCGTGCTGACGTTGGGCTGCAAAGAGGAAGAGGCGGAAGAGTTCGGCTTCACCTGCCTCCAGCTGAGCCGCGGCGAGGGCGTCGACGTGGATCCCTTCAAGGGGACCTACGAGATGATCGTGACGCTGAACTACGAGCCGTGCCTGATCAATTACTACACGAAGAAGCACCCGGAGATGCGGCTCGATGGCCCCGACGACATGGGCCCGGCGGTGTTCGAGGAGTGGCGCACGCGGCTGTGTAGCGAGAACGTCCCGATGCGCGTCGAGTGCGAGATCGCCGAGGGAGGCTTCCAGCAGACCCTCATGGACACCGGGCTCAAGGCCAACAAGCTGGCGATCACGTACCGTACGCCCGACCCACAAGGGATCGCCGGCCGCGTGGTCCTGTGGGGCCCGGCGCCGCTGACCGAGTACGCCGAGTGCGCGACCGGGGAGTCATCCTTCGCCAAGCTCTCGACGGTGTCGGGCGTCGTCGGCCGCGACAAGGACGGCAACGTGCTGTGGCAGGCCCAGTCGTTCAGGGACGAGCGCGGCAAGATCGACAGCAAGGGCAGCGGCTGCATCAAGGCTGCCATCGAGCCGTCCTGAGCCGTTCGCCCATGACCCCGCGCGCCCGCGCGAAGCTCCGGGCGCGGACCACCGCGCTCGTGGCGAAGTTCTCTGCGACCTCTGCGGCCGAGTCGACCGCGAAGTCGACCGCGAAGTCGACCGCGAAGTTGACCGCGAAGTTGACCGCGAAGTTGACCGCGAAGTTGACCGCGAAG
>NZ_JACCSO010000269.1 GCF_013812955.1 Nannocystis sp.
CGAAGCAGGCCTCGGCGAGCGCCTGGAGCTCGGCGACGGCGAGCCGGCCCGCGCCGTCGCTGCCGACGGCAGAGACGATGCGGACCTGGGATGCGAGCTCGGCCCGTGGATCCGACACACCGATTGATAGGCTGAGGGATGACGCTAGCGCAGGCCGCAGGCGCGGCGGCAGCGTTCGAGGGTCTGCTGGGCGAGGGCGCGGGCGGCAATCGCAGCGCGGGCGAGCACGGCCTCGACCTCGGCGCGGCCCTCGGCGGTGAGGAAGTGTTCGCGGCGGGCGCGGGCGGGCGCGAACAACTGCTCGATCTTGTCGGCGAGCAGCATCTTCGCGTGGCCGTAGCCGAAGGGGGCGCCGTCGCGGCGACCCTCGCGGTACCAGGTCTCGAGCTGCGCGAGCTCGGCGGGGTCGCAGAACAACCTCAGCAAGGCCACGACGTTGCAGGTGGCGAAGGGCAGCGGCTCGCCGAGCGGGGTCGAGTCGGTGACGACCTGGCCGACCAGCTTGCGGAGCTTCTTGCCGGACTCGAACAGCGGCAAGGTGTTGCCGTAGCTCTTGCTCATCTTGCGGCCGTCGAGGCCGGGCACGACCGCGGCCCTGGCCGGCAAGGGCTCGGGGCGGACCAGCACCGGGTCTTGCGGGCCGTAGGCCTCGTTGAAGTGGGTGACCATGTCCTGCGCGATCTCGACGTGCTGGAGCTGGTCCTTGCCGACGGGCACGAGGGTCGCATCGTAGGCGATGATGTCGGCGGCCATCAGGACCGGATAGAAGAACAGGCCGACGGTGGGCGTGATGCCGTTGGCGAGCTTGTCCTTGTAGCTGTGGGCGCGCTCGAGCAGGCCCATGCCGGTGACGGTCGCTAGCATCCAGGCGAGCTCGGTGACCTCGGGGACGTCGGACTGGCGAAACAGCAGCGCGCGGGCGGGGTCGAGGCCGAGCGCGAGGTAAGTGACCGCGGACTCGAAGACGTTGGCGCGCAGGGCCTCGGGGTTTCGCAGGGTGGTCAGCGCGTGGTAGTCGGCGATGAAGTAGAGGGCCTGGCCGGGGTGGCGGTCCTGGAGGGCGATGTGCTGGCGGATCGCCCCGAAGTAGTTGCCGAGGTGGAGGATGCCGGAGGGCTGGATGCCGGAGAGCACCCGGGGTTTTGTGGCGGCGCGGGCGGTCATGAGGTTTAGCGGGTGACGCTGAGGCGCTTGCGCGCGTCATGATGGGCGAGGGCGAGCTCGCAGAGGCGGGTCACCAGGTCGGTGTAACTGATGCCGGGCTCGTGGCCGGGCTCGTGGTGGCCGAGCAGCTTGGGGAACATGCTGATCGAGGTGAAGCCGGGGATGGTGTTGATCTCGTTGAGGAAGGGCTCGTGGGTGTGGCGGTCGACGAGGAAGTCGACGCGGGCGAGGCCCTTGCAACCGGCGACGCGAAACGCCCGCAGGGCGATGTCCTGGAGCTGCTTGATCAGGGGCGCGGGCAGATGCGCGGGGATCTGCAGGGTGGCGACGTCTTTGAGGTACTTGTTGTCGTAGTCGTACCATTCGCCGGCGGGCAGGGTGATCTCGCCGGGCACGCTGACGATCGTCGAGGCGTCGCCGTTTCCGAGGATGGACAGCTCGATCTCGCGGGCGTCGACGGCCCTCTCGACCAGGATCTTGGTGTCGTAGCGGGCGGCGAGGCCGAGCGCGCGCACGAGGTCGTCCTCGTCGACGACGCGGCTGACGCCGACCGAGCTGCCCTGATTGGCGGGCTTGACGAAGCAGGGGAAGCCGAGGCGATCCTGCACGCGGCCGATCGCCTGCTGGCGCTCGTGCAAGGTGTGCAGGGCGTGGGCGTCGAGCTCGACCCACGGCACCACCGGCACCGGCGGATCCTGGGCGTGCAGCAGGTGCTTGAACAGGACCTTGTCCATGCACAGCGCCGAGGCGAGCACGCCGCTGCCGACGTAGGGCAGGCCGAGCACCTCGAGCAGGCCCTGGAAGCTGCCGTCCTCGCCGTGCGGGCCGTGCAGCACCGGGAATACGAGGTGGGGCCGGAGCGCGTGGATGTCGGGCACGGGCTGGCCTTCGCTGATGATCGTGGCGAGGTCGGTGTCGAGGGAGCCGGTGCGCCAGCCGCCATCGCGGCGGACGCCGAGCAGGACCGGCGTGAAGCGCGTGTGGTCGAGCGCCGCGAGCACCTCGGTCGCGCTGCGCAGGGAGATCTCGTGTTCGGAGCTGCGACCGCCGAAGACGAGGAGGAGGCGTTGGGCTGGCATGTCTTGCACCAAGCTATCAACGCTCAGCGCGTGTGGCGACTTCCTTGGGGCGATCGAGGTGACCGAGCAACGTGAGGACCACGCGGTCCTGCAAACGACGGTGGCGCTTCGCGGTGCCCTCGCCATTGATGAGCACGCTGA
>NZ_JACCSO010000283.1 GCF_013812955.1 Nannocystis sp.
CGACCGACGCCAGGCCGTGTAACTGCTTCACGCTGCGCCGCATGTCCTGCATCACCGCCCGCGCGAGCCGCTCGGCGAGCGCGGCGAGCAGCGGCGCGTCGTAGCCCAGGCGCACCGCCAGCGGGCCCGGGAACGACAGCACCCATTGTCGGTAACCCACCGCCGGCAGCACGTGGTCCACCAGCAGCGCCGCGCCCTCGGCCATCCGCCGGCCCATGCACGACGGGCAAAACCCGCGCGACTTGCAGGCGAAGGGCACCCGCAGCTCGTCGCCGCAGGTGCGGCAGCAGGTCCGCACGAAGCCGAGCTCGAAATCCCCGCAGCCCGCGAAGCCCTCAAGCTCGCCCTTCACGAACTCCGGCAACGGCCCGGCACGCTCATCGCAGCACTCGAGGAACTCCGCCAGGTGCTGACGCACCAGCACCGCCGCGTCGCACTCGTGCGTCTGGCGCGGCATGTAGCCGACCGGCCTCACGCACGCGGGCATCTCGCCCGCCCTTGCATCCTCGTGGCCGCTCTCGGCCGGTCACCAAGTCGGCGAGATTGTTACGCCCACCGCTGAAGGCGCTCGCCCTGGCGGCCAGCGGGCGGACCACGGCCAGCCCGCCGGACGCGAGGGCCGGCGAGCGAGAGCTGGACGCGGCCAGCAGACCGATTGTACGGAGTGCGGCAAAGGGCTGCACGCGATCCGCGACGAGCGCACGGAACTGCGCACGCCCGAGGAACTCGCGGCGGTCGTGGCAATGGGCCGCGAGAAAGCCCGCGAGGACCGCCAAGACACGCTCCAGATCGGGGCGCTGTTGCAGAGCAGGGGCGACCTCGACGACGCCGAGCGGATCTTCCGGCTCCACCTGCGCGACGACCCCGATGACGCCGACGTCGAGATCGAACTCGGGAGTTGCCTCCTAGACGCGGGGCGCCTCGACGAGGCGCTTGAGCTGTTCGAGCGAGTGCTGTCCGCGGCGCCGGATCACGTCCGGGGGCGCCTGTGCAAGGCCCTCGCGCTCGACCGTGCCGGTCGACACGGGAGCACGGCCGGCATCGAAGATCGGCTCGGGCATTCCGAGGACTGCCGGACACGGGCGCCGCGGCCGTTCCTGGCGGTCGTACAGGCCCACGCCGCCGACCCTCCCGCGCGCTGGCCGGAGGGCGCCACGGGCTTCCTCGTCAGGCTCCATGTAGTCGCGCGCGATGAGGGTGAGGCGATGGCGGTCGCACTCGACCACCTACGTCGCGGCGAGCCAGATGTGGTGCGGTTCCAGCTCGACTTGATGCCAGCGCCCGGTCGGCCCATCACATCCGTGGCTCCCCAGGGCTGCGAGGCCGGCGAGCGCGTGTGGATCCGGGTGATTCGGGAAGTGCCGGTCGTTGCGGCCTCGACCGCACCCGCGGACCCGCCGCGGGATCAGCGTCTGCGTCATCAGTCCGAGGCTCGCCGCCGGACGCACATCCCTGCACGTCGACGCAGTCCTCGCTGAAACTACCCCGGGACAGTTCTGCAGACGTCCCGGTCCGATCCCGAGGCTGGACCAAGTCGGACGCGAGGGCCGGCGAGCGAGAGCCGAGGTCGTCGAGGGGGTAGAGGTGCGAGATGGCGCACGTCCATCATTGGAATCGGATCGATTCGACAGGAGTCCCTGGACCATGAACCCACCCGCCCGCCCGCCCGCCCGTCCGCGACCACGTGACCACCGAGGAACTGCTCGCGGTGACCAAGTCGACCCGCGACACGCCCTACAGGTGGATCGTTATGCAGCTCTTGCCGAAGCCGAGAATTTTGACCGACTCGAAGGGTCAACATTTCGCCGCATGGTCGGCCGACTCTCTGGAGCGCGTGCGCTTCATCATCAGGAAGGAACGCGAAGGGCTCACGATGGACGACATCGTTGCCCTCGTCGCGGGACGATGGCCGCTGCGCTGATCGAGCGGAAGAATTCGATCAAACATCCGGTAGCTTGATTCCGCCGGGAACATAGCGCGTCTTCTTACGCTCCCCGACGCGGCTGGCTTGCTGGCTGGCGATGAGCCGTTGCAGCGCCGCTCGTACCTCGTTGAGGGTGCCGCCGACAGACGCCTGGAGCTGCGAGGACGACATGGATCCCACCGCCCGCAGGTTGGCGAGGACCGCGGCATCATAGTCGGCCTGCGTGAGCACTGCGGGGTGTGCTGCGGCTCTCTGCTGGGCCTTCGTACTGCGCGGCTTGCCAGTCTGCGCTTCGCGGCGAGCGTCTGGCACGGTGTCTGGAAGGGCGTAGCGGGTCGACTGCCGCGAACCTGAAATGACGATGCGCTTCGCGGCACTCAACTTTTGCAGCACGTCGCGTACCGTGCTGCGATGCGCCTTGAGCTTGATGGCGACCTCTGTACTGCTGAGGGGCTCCTTCGCCGACTGCAACATCGCGAACACCGCCTCGATCAGTTTCTCCAGCGGCCACTTGCGCAGCTTGGGCTTGCGCTTCGTCTCCGCCGCATCCTTCGATCCTTCGACCGTGCGGGTTCGCCGGCGAGCCGTGGCCTTCTTCGTGATCTTGCCTGGGACCTCTGCCGTGGCGACGAACAGCTCAGCGACGCGAACGTCGTCGATGCCCTGTCCAAGAGGGCTCGCCAGGAGTTTGCGCAGGTCGCCAAGCGTCAGCTCTGCCGAGCGGCTCCGAAGGACCTGCAGGAGAAGAAGATTCTGGTGTGCGAGGACGGCTTGCTTGAGGTCCGCCTGGACCTGCGCGAGGAACTTCATGCAGGCATCGTGCCCGTAGGCGCGACCGCTGTCAGCGGCGGTTCGACGGCGCGAAGCAATCACGCGAGACCAAACCATCTGCACCTGCAATGATGTTCAGTGGCTGAACATCGCGCTTGCAACCGCGAGCAATTCCCTCCTTATAGACCGAGGGCAACGATGGACGAGAACGACCAGACGACCAGCGGCGAGCAGTCAAGGTGCCTCGGGGGTCGCTTCGAGCTGCTGGACCGCCTCGGCGCTGGCGGCGGGGCCGTGGTCGTGCGGGCGCGCGACCGGCAGTTTTCGCGGCAGGTGGCGGTCAAGCTGCTCCAGTCGCGCGATGCGGACCTTGAGCGCCGCTTCGTTCAGGAGTCCGAGGTGCTGCGGGGCATCGATCATCCGGCGATCGTGCGGGTGCTGGCCCACGACAGGGACGGCGAGGATCTCTACACCGTGCTCGAGCTGCTCGAGGGGCCGGACCTCTGCGAGCTGCTCGCCCAGTCTGGACCGCTGCCGTGGCGGCAGGTCATCGAGCTCGGGATCGAGATCGCAGACGCCCTGGAGACCGCCCACCGCCAGGGCCTCATTCACCGCGACGTGAAGCCCGCGAACATCATGCTCACTGCCGTCGGCGGGGTCATGCGAGTGAAGCTGATCGACTTCGGCGTGGTCCGCATCACCGCGAACTACCGCGCGCCGACTGGAGCGACGGCGCGACGACCGACCGACATGGGCAAGGCGCTCGGCACTCCGGGGTATCTGCCGCTCGAGGCGGGCCTCGTCGCACCGAACCCGAGCTTTGACGTGTACGGACTCGGCGCCACGTTGTACGAGCTGCTGACCGGCAAGCTGCCCAAGGAGCCGCAGCAGACGCTGCGCGAGGCGCATCCTGGTTGTGACGCGCCGGACGACCTCGGGCTCGTGTTGGCCGCCGCGCTGGCCCTCGAACCAGAGGACCGCACGGCGACAGCGGCCGAGCTGGGCCGCGCGCTCGCTGCCGTTCGCGCGGCCCACCCGGCGCGCGGTGCAGCCGCGACGCGCATCGACGGTCGCTATGAACTGATCGGCCTGGTAGGCACCGGGGCGAAGGCCGACGCGTACCTGGCGGTGCATCGCGGCGCCGGTCACGACGTGGTGCTCAAGTTCCTGCGGGCCACCGCTCCCGAGGACGCGCTCCGCTTCGCCCGCGAGGCGAAGCTGCTCCAAGCTTTCAACCATCCGTCGCTGCCGCGCTTCTACGACTACGCACCCGAGGCGACGCCGCCGTACATCGCCATGGCTCACGCGCCGGGTCGGATGGCTTCGCGGCTTTGCTCGCCGCCTCGGCTCACACCGCTCGAGGTCGCAGCCGTCGGAGCGAAGCTCGGGCGCGTGCTGGCTGTGCTGCATGCCCGCGGTGTGCTGCACCGCGACATCAACGCCAGCAACGTGCTCATCGACGCACACGGCGGGGTGACGTTGCTCGACCTCGGATGCGCCGAGCTCGGCGAAAAATTCTACGATGTGCCGGCGGGCGAGCG
>NZ_JACCSO010000322.1 GCF_013812955.1 Nannocystis sp.
TGACCCTGTCCGAGCTGTGTGTCCGGCGCCCGATCTTCGCGCTGATGATGATCGTCGCGTGCGTGACCTTCGGCGTGCTGTCGTTCGGCAAGCTCGGCGTCGACCAGTTCCCCGACGTCGAGATCCCCGTCGTCACCGTCACGACCACCCTGCGCGGCGCGAGCCCGGAGGAGATCGAGACCCAGGTGACCAAGCTGATCGAGGACGCGGTCAGCACCGCCGAGGGCATCGACGAGCTGCGCTCGACCTCGCTCGAGGGCGTGTCGATCGTCACCGTCAACTTCGTGCTCGACCGCGACCGCGACCAGGCGACCCAGGACGTGCGCGACAAGGTCGCGGCGGCGGTCAAAGACCTGCCCGAGGGCAGCGACCCGCCGGTGGTCACGCGCTTCGACACCACCGCGATCCCGGTCCTGACCCTGGTCGTGTCGTCGGAGAACCGCGACCTCCGAGAAGTCACCGAGCTGGCCCGCAAACAGGTGCTGGAGCCGCTCCAGGGGGTCGCCGGGGTCGGCCAGATCCAGCTGATCGGCGGCCGCAAGCGCGCCTTCAACGTCGAGCTCGACGCCGACGCGCTCGCCGCCCAGAACCTCTCGATCCAGCAGGTGCGCCAGGCGATCGAGCAGCAAAACCTCGAGCTGCCGGCCGGGCGCCTCGAGAGCAGCGGCCGCGAGGACGTGCTGCGGACCATGGCCCGCGTCGAGAACGCCGCGGAGCTGCGCGGGCTGGTGGTCGCCGAGCGTCAGGGCGCCCCGGTGACGCTGGGCATGATCGCCCGGGTCGAGGACAGCGCCGAGGACCCGCGCTCGCTGTCCCGCCTCGAGGGCAAAAACGCGGTCGCGCTGGTCATCCAGAAGCAGGCCGGCACCAACACGGTCGAGGTCGTCGACGCGATCTTCGGCCGGGTCCAGGCGCTCGGCCGGGCGTTGCCGGAGGACATCGCGGTCACGCCGATCCGCGACGCCTCGCGCTTCATCCGCCGATCGATCCACGAGGTCGAGCTCCACCTCGTGCTCGGCGCGCTGCTGGCGAGCCTGTCGGTGCTGATCTTCATGGGCTCGCTGCGCTCGACCGTCATCGCGGCCCTGGCCATCCCGTGCTCGATCATCACCACCTTCGCGGTCCTGAACGCCCTCGACTACACGCTGAACAACTTCACCCTGCTGGCGCTCACCCTCGCGGTCGGCATCGTCATCGACGACGCCATCGTCGTGCTGGAGAACATCTATCGCCACGTCGAGCGCGGCACCCCGCCCTTCGAGGCCGCGATCACCGGCACCCGCGAGATCACGCTCGCGGTGTTCGCCACCACCCTGTCGCTGATCGTCATCTTCCTGCCGACCGCGTTCATGGCCGGCCGCGTCGGCAAGTTCTGGCGCAGCTTCGGCATCACCACGGCCTTCGCCATCGGCGTGTCGCTGTTCATCGCCCTGACCCTGACGCCGATGCTGTGCTCGCGATGGCTGAAGCGCCCGAAGCACGCGCCCGGCAACAAGCCGGGCCTGGTCGCTCGCCTCAACGCGGTGCTCGACGACGGCTACGGCTGGCTGGTCCGCTGGGCGCTGCGCCTGCGCTGGGGCGTGGTCGCGCTGGCCCTGGCGATCATGGCGACCACGGTCCCTCTGCTGTCGCGCATCGGCACCGACTTCATCCCCAAGGACGACACCAGCGACTTCGCGGTGGCCCTGACGATGCCGGAGGGCTCGAGCCTGACGGCGAGCTCGGCGATGGCGGCCCGCATCGAACGCGAGCTGCACGGCATCACCGGCGTCGAGCAGATCTTCACCAGCATCGGCTCGGCCCGCGGCGGCGACGACGTCACAGAGGTCCAGTTCTACATTCAGATCGTCGACATCGCCCGGCGCGACTACCCGATCGACGTGGTGCAGAAGCAGGCCCGCGCGCTGCTGCGCCGTTACCCCGACCTGCGACCCAGCGTCCAGGACATCGGCGGCCTGCGCGGCGGCGGCCGCAACACCCAGCTGAGCTTCTCACTGCGCGGGCCCGACCTCGAGGCGCTGTCGACCTACGCCGACCAGATCATGGCGCGCATGCGCGAGACCCCGGGTCTGGTCGACATCGACTCCTCGGCGGCGGTGCGCAAGCCGGAGGTCCGGGTGAAGATCGACCGCGCGCGCGCGGCCGACCTCGGCGTGCGCGCCGGTGAGATCGCCGCGGCGCTG
Source organism: Nannocystis sp. (assembly GCF_013812955.1). Taxonomy (GTDB): domain Bacteria; phylum Myxococcota_A; class Polyangia; order Nannocystales; family Nannocystaceae; genus Nannocystis. The sequence goes on from NZ_JACCSO010000322.1 coordinate 2,184, forward strand.
CGCACCATGATCGGCGGCGAGCCGATCTCGAAGATCCGCGAGGGCGCCGAGCAGTACGACCTGTGGCTGCGCCTGTTGCCGGAGGACCGCCGCGACCTCGAGAGCCTGCGCGCGCTGCCGATCGCGGCCCGCGGCGGCCTGGTCCGGCTCGAGGCGATCGCCGACTTCGAGCGCGAGCGCGGACCGGCCCAGATCGACCGCCTCGGCCGTATCCGTCAGGTCGAGGTCGGCGCCAACCTCGACGGGCTGCCGCTCGGCGACGCGGTCGATCGGATCCGGGCCCTCGCGGCCGAGCTCGATCTACCCCCCGGATACGAGGTCGTGTTCGGCGGTCGCGCGAAGAACCTCGCGGAGACGCTAAGCAGCTTCCTGAGCGCGCTCGCGCTGTCGTTTCTGTTCATGTACATGGTGCTCGCGGCGCAGTTCGAGAGCCTGCTGCACCCGGTGACGATCATGCTGTCGCTGCCGCTGTCGCTGCCCTTCGCGCTGCTGTCGCTGCTGCTGCTCGGCGACACGCTGAACATCTACTCGATCTTCGGGGTGTTCATGCTGTTCGGCATCATCAAGAAGAACGGCATCCTTCAGGTCGACTACACCAACACCCTGCGCGCGCAGGGTATGGCCCGCGACCCTGCCATCATCGAGGCCAACAAGACCCGCCTGCGCCCGATCCTGATGACGACGATCACGCTGATCGCCGGCATGCTCCCGATCGCCCTCGGCAAGGGACCCGGTGCGGCCTCCCGCGCGTCGATGGCCAAGGTGATCATCGGCGGTCAGGCGCTGTCGCTGCTGATCACGCTGCTGATCGTGCCGGTCGCCTATGCGCTGTTCGACGACGCCGGCCAGGCTTTTGGGAAGATGTGGCGGCGGCTCCGTCGCTCGCCGGAAACGAGCGAGCCGATTGATCACGAGCCGAACGGGTGAGACGGACCGGCGTTGAGACCCGCGGCCGCTCACCACCCGGCTCACGGGGGCGAGGTCACTGTGGCTTGATGCCGCAGTCGTCGACCTCGCTGGGCACGCAGCCCTGGCAGTCCCAGCGGAAGTGGTCGAGGATGCCGACGGTGTCCCACACGGTGTCGCCCATGTCGAAGATCGAGATCGCGATCGTGAAGGTCTCACCGGGCTCGGCCGAGGCCTTCGCGGTGAACCACTCGGTCGCCGCGCCCTCGTCGTCGCCCGGGAAGCCGGTGCCGGCGAGGCGCGGGTTGCCCGGCTGGATCGTCATGTAATCGGCGAGCGCCGTGACCGTCAGCGGCTGGCCCTCGATGAAGGTCACGTTGCCGGTGAAGCTCTCGCTCGTCGACCAGACCACGAACATGTCGTTGAAGTCGGTGTCGACGTAGTCCGGGTACTCCTCGGAGAAGAACACGAAGTCGAACAGGTAGCCGTGGGTGCCGGCCGGCACCGTCGCGTTGAAGGCCATGTAGAACACGTCGTTGGCGACGTTGCCGGGCACGAGGTTCCACTGGCCCTCGAGGGTGTCCGAGCAGTCGTGGGTGCCGTCACAGTTCATGAAGGGCATGCCGCCGTTGCCGTTGTTGCTGCCGACCTCGTACTTCATCACGCCGGGCAGCTGGGTGAGCCCGTCCGGGTTGCCGTTGGGCTCGCTGTCCTGATCGTTGTTCTCGACCAGCGCGCCGTCCATCTGGAGGGCCGGGAACTTGCCGGTGCCGATGACGAGGAAGCGCGAGCCCTCCATGGGGGCCCAGGCGGGCTTCTTCGCGTCCATCGGATCCTGCGCGCTGCCGAAGCGGGTGGCCACCCGGTAGCTGGTCTTGTCCGGCGCCATGATCACGGGCTTCTTGATCGGGATCGCGGTGGTGGGATCGTCCGAGCAGTTGAGGCCGAGGGCCTTGAACGGGTCGTCGCCGTCATCACAAGGGGTCAACATCGCCGGCGCCAGGCAGTCTGCCGGCTGCTCGCCGGTGGTCGAATCGCCGCTGGTGCCATCGGTGGTGTCGTCGCCGGTCGCGTCGATCCCCGCGGTGGTGTCGCCGTCCGTCATCGCCGCGGTGCTGCCCTCGGTCGTCACCGGCCCGGCCGTGGTTCCGGCGTCCTCGGTGGTGCCCATCGTCATCGCCTCGGAGTTGCCCGAGACGCCGGTGGTCGGATCGGTGCCGGACTGCGACACCGAGCTGACATTGGCCGTGGCATCACTCGCGCCGCCGGTGGTGGTCGAGCCACCCGCCGAATCGGAGTTCGACGCCGGACCACTGGTGCCGGTGTCGTTATTACAGCCGCCGAGCGTCAGCCCGAGGCCCAGGATCGTGAAGAGAGGGATCCGATGCATAAGCGAGTGCTCCTGTCAGGACTTCAAGGGTTAGCGACGCCGAGCCGCCACACGCCACCGTGAGCGGCTCATTCCCACACCTTAGCCGAGATCGAGCGCCCGGGGGCGAAAACGCCAGACCGCGCGAAAACGACAACGCGAGTCCACGGCGCCCTCGTGCGGATCGCAGGGCGCGCCCATCGGGCCTCGATCGACGGCCCCGGGGGTTGACGAGGTCCGGCGGTCGGGCTCTGCTCGCCCCGCATGAACGCTCCCGTGGCCCTCGTCACCGCCCAGCAGGCGCGCACGCTCGATGCGGATCTTTCACCGCTGGCAGGCGCACTTTCGCGGGCGGGCATAACCCATGAAGTGGTGGTCTGGGACGACCCGGCCGTCGACTGGCGTCGGTTTTGTTGCATCGTCGTGCGCTCGACCTGGGACTATGCGGCCCGGCGCGACGCATTCCTGGCCTGGGCCGAGCGGGCGGCCGCCGCAGCCCCGCTCCACAACCCGTTGCCGGTGCTGCGCTGGACCACGGACAAGCGCTACCTCGCCGACCTCGAGGCGGCCGGGGTGGCGATCGTGCCGTCGCGCTGGTGCCCGCCGGGCGAGCGACCCGAGCTGCCGGCCGGGCCCTTCGTGGTCAAGCCGTCGGTCGGCGCCGGCTCGGTCGGTGCGGCCCGCTTCGCCGCCGGCCAGCACGACGCGGCGGCGGCCCATGTCGCCGATCTGCACGCTGCTGGCCACGTGGCGCTGATCCAGCCGTATCTGGCGGCGGTCGAGGACGCGGGCGAGACGGCGCTGGTGTTCTTCGCCGGGGTGTTCAGCCACGCGATCCGCAAGGCGGCGATCCTGGTCCCGGAGCTGCGTTTGGTCGACGGGCTCTATGCGGCCGAGCAGATCCGTCCCGCCACCGCGACCGCGGCCCAGCTGGCGGTCGCCCATGCCGCGCTGGCTCGCGCCGCGCTGGCCGTGGTGCCCGGCGGCGGCCCGCTGCTCTACGCCCGCGTCGACCTGATCCCCGACGATACGGGTGCGCCGCGCGTGCTCGAGCTCGAGCTCTGCGAGCCCTCCGTGTTCCTCGCCCACGCCGAAGGAGCCGCGGAACGCTTCGCCGCGGCCATCGGCGAGATCGCCGGACCCGGCTAGGTCTCGGGCTCGCCGCGGTCGTTGGTCGGCAGCAGCATCTGCAGCAGCCGGTCGAGCTCGTCGAGGCTGCCGTAGGGCAGCTCGATCGTGCCGCTGCCCTGCTTCTGACCGCTGGTCTTGACCGCGACCTTGACCCCGAGGCCGCGGCGCAGGCGGTCCTCGAGGTCGCGCACGATCACCTCGCGGGCGGATTGCTCCTCGCTGGGCGCCAGCGCGGGCTCGGGGTTCAGCCGGGCCCGGACCGCGCGCTCGACCGCGCGCACGGTGTAACCCTTTTGCATCGCCTCGAGCGCGAGCTCGATCATGTCCGCCGGGGACTCGAGGGCGAGCAGGGCCCGCGCGTGGCCCATGCTGAGCCGGCCCTCCTGGACCAGCGCCTGGACCCGCGGCGGGAGCTTGAGCAGGCGCAGGGCGTTGGCGACGGTGCTGCGGTCCTTGCCCAGGCGCTCGGCGAGCAGCTCCTGGGTGTACTCGCGGACGTCCATCAGCTGGCGGTAGGCCTGGGCCTCCTCGATCGGGCTCAGGTCGAGGCGCTGCAGGTTCTCGAGCACGGCGAGCTCGAGGCGGTCGCTCTCCGGGGTGTCGCGGATGACGACCGGGACGTCGTGCAGGCCGGCGAGCTGCGCGGCCCGCCAGCGGCGCTCGCCGGCGACGATCATGAAGCTGCCGGGCGGGTCGTTGTGCGGGGTGCACACGATCGGCTGCAAGATCCCGTGCACGCGGATGCTGTCGGCCAGCTCGCGCAGCAGCGCGGCCTCGAAGTGCTTGCGCGGCTGGTCGCGGTTGGGGACCAGGCTCTCGATCGGCAGCATGCGCAGCAGCAGCCCGCCGGGCGCGGCTTCACTGCCACTACCGACAGGAGCCGCTTCGCTGGTGGCGGCGGGGCGCTGCGGGATCAGGGCCCCGAGGCCGCGGCCGAGGACGGGACGCTTGGGCAAATTCACGGGCGAGACCTCGCTTCCGCGCGGGACAGTAGCTCCTGGGCGAGCTCGAGGTAAGCCTTCGCGCCCTTACTCTCGATGTCGTAGAGCAGGACCGGCTTGCCGTGGCTCGGGCTCTCGCTCAGGCGCACATTGGGGGGGATCACCGTCTCGAAGACGTGCTCCGCGAAGTGCTGCTTGACCTCGGCGACCACCTGCTGGGAGAGGTTGGTGCGCTTGTCGAGCATGCAGAACACGATGCCCTCGACCGCGAGCCGGGCGTTCAGGGAGTCACGGACCATGCCGATCGTGCCGGTCAGGGCGCCCAGGCCCTCGAGCGAGAAGTACTTGGCCTGCATCGGGATCAGCACCGAATCGGCCGCGACCAGGGCATTGAGGGTCAGCAGGCCGAGCGAGGGCGGGCAGTCGAGGATCACGTAGTCCCAGGTCAGCGGGGCGGCCTTCTTGAACGCCCGCGCCAGCACGCTCTCGCGGCTGAGCACGCTGACCAGCTCGATCTCCGCCCCGGCCAGGTCCTCCGAGGCGGGCACGACCTGCAGCGTCGGCAGCTCGGTCGGCTGGACCACATCCTTCAACTCGACGCCCCCGAGCAACAGCTCGTAGGTGCCGATCTTGATCTCGCCGCGCGAGTAGCCGACCGCCGAGCTGGCGTTGCCCTGCGGGTCGAGGTCGATCAGCAGCACCTTCTTCTCGTAGGCCGCGAGGCTCGCCGCGAGGTTGACCGCGGTCGTCGTCTTGCCCTCGCCGCCCTTTTGGTTGCTGATCGCAATGATCCTCGCGGACGGGGCAGGGCGCTGGCCGGCGGTCTTCGCTGCGGGATCCTTGGACACGGGGCCCACTCCTTACCACCGGCGACGCCGGCCCGCTCGTTTCGCGCCGGCCTCATGAAGACGAAGTAGTTTTCTTGCCTACATGTAAGAACATAGCTTACGAAGCCAGACATGAGCTACTACCGGAATGAGTTTGCGAGCTTCGAGGAGTTCAAGCGCGAGGCGCTGCAAGACCTTGATGATCTTGGGAAAGAAGAGATCGAGCTGATCCGTGAGGTCGAGCTCCGCGACAACTTCCATCGCCGTCCGCCCAAGGGTCGCCGCCCGAGCTACGAACTCGGCTGAGGGCCGGCGCGCGCCCCCGCGCTTCAGTTGCCGGGGCTGGGCGCGGCGAAGCTCCAGGCCGCCGGGCTGTCGGCCGCCGAAGGATCGACCCGCGTCAGCGCCTGCTCGGTGAGCGCCGGGTTGGGCTCGGCCAGCGGGTCCGGCCAGGCCCGGTAGGTCGAACGAATGACCGCCGCGCCGTCGCGGATCACCACCGGCTCGGTGACGGCGAGGCCCGCATTGGCGATCGTGGTGTCGTCGGTCATCAGCACCAGCGCCGCACCGGTGTCGCCGGTGTAGAGATTGCCGACGATCAGCGCCCGCTGCCCGGCTGCCAGGCAGGTGCTCGGCGCGCAGCCGCCGTCACCCGAGTGGTAAAGCAGCGGATCGATGCCGCTGGCGTTCGCCGCGAGGCTGTCGGCGATCGTCCAGTCGGCGAGGTCGACGGCGCCTGGACCGAGGTTCTCGAGCTCGATGAACTCGGCGTACTTCTCGGTGTTGCCGGGGCCGGGCGGGTTGCTGAGGACCTCGACGATCACGACCTCGGCCGGCAAGGCCTCCCCGGTGGTGCCCGGATCCCCCGTGGATGTGCTCGTGGTCTCGCCCTCGTCGATCATCGGTGCGAGGCCCGGGGTCGGCGAGCACGGCGTCCAGTCGCCGGCGTCGTCGTTGTCGGTCATGCCGGTGCGGCACAGAGAGACGCCACTTCCGGGCGCCGGCGCGGCCGGGCCGAGCCAGTCCACCGCGCTGTTCCAGGGGGCCGGCTGCGCCGCGCCGTAGATCATCAGGTCGCCGATCTGCTCGCCCGCGCGCAGCTGCACGCCGCCGTCGCTGTTTCGCAGGCCGCTGGAGGAGACCAGGGTGACCTGCAGGGCGTCGCCCTCGGGCGTCATGGCCGGTAACTCGGCGACGCTGGCGTGCCGGCGGATCACCAGCCGTTGCCCTGGCGCGAGCTCGGTGGCGCCGAGGCCGAGGTCATCGAGGTTCACGACCGGCCATGCGCGGGCGATGATCTCGAGGCCGGTGAGCAGCATCGGCTCGCTCCCGACGTGCAGGATCTCCACGAATTCCGGGCTGTCGAGGCCACCGTCCTTGCCGGCGGGGTCGGGGTGGACCTCGACGATCTGTAGCGCGGAGAGATCGATCGCCGGCGGCATCTCACCGGTCCCGGTCCCGGGATCGGGTGCGCTCGGGTTCGGGGAGCCGGTCGTGACGCCGGTCGTGGTCACGGTCGGACGCTCGTCGCGGGTGCGGGAGGGGACCTGCCATCCGGTGCCCTCCGCCGGTGGGTCCTCGAGGATCCCCGAGACGGTGGAGGGGTCCTGGGCCGGCGGATCCCAGGTCGTGCAGGCGGTCAGTGGAAGGATGAGGAGGAGGGCGGTTCGCATGACCGCGGAGGTCGCCCCGGTGGCCGCGGCCGTTGCAGGGCGCTCGCAGATTTTTCGGTCGGCCGGGCGCGGCGTGTGGGTATGCCGAGCGCGGCCGGCGAGCAACGAGCAATGTTGGTGGCACAATAACCGTTGTGTTTGCAACGGTTTGCGACGAAGATGAATGGTAATACACGAGCTGGATCAGGCGAGCGCGTGATCCTTGAGCTTGCGGTACAACGTCGTGCGATCGATGCCGAGCAACGCCGCGGCGCGGGCCTTGTTGCCGCCCGTGGCCGACAACGCGGCGGCGATCGCCTCGCGCTCGAGCTCGACGAGCGGACGCACCGTGGCGTTCGCGGTCGACGGAGGCGTGCCCGGCGCGGCGTGCAGGAGTTCGGGCGGGAGGTCGTCGAGCTCGAGCTGGGGGCTGTCGCCGAGCACCAGCGCGCGCTCGATCACATTTCGCAGCTCGCGGACGTTGCCTGGCCAGCGGTAGCGGCACAGCACCTCGAGCGCGCCCGCGGAGACCTGCTCGACGCGTCGCCCGAGGCGTTCGCCGAGCGCCCGCAGGAAGTGCTGGACCAGCAGCGGGATGTCCTCGCAACGCTCGCGCAGCGGGGGCAGCCGGGTCTGGATCACGCCAAGGCGATACAGCAGGTCCTCGCGGAAGCGGCCGTCGCGGACCATTTGCGGGAGGTCACGATGGGTGGCCGCGACCAGACGGACGTCGACCGGGATCTCCCGGGTACCTCCGACCCGGGTGAGGGTCCGACCCTCGAGCACCCGCAGCAAACGAGCCTGGGCGCCGGGACTGAGCTCGCCGATCTCGTCCATGAACAGGGTGCCGGTGTGGGCGCGGACGAACACGCCCTCATGCTGACCGACCGCACCGGTGAAGGCGCCCTTCTCGTGGCCAAACAGCTCACTCTCGAGCAGCGACTCGGAGATCGCCGCACAATTGATGGCGACGAAGGGGCGGGCGGCCCGGGGTGAGAGCGCGTGGATCATGCCGGCCGCGAGCTCCTTGCCCGTGCCGCTCTCGCCTAGCACGAGCACGGTCGAGGGGCTGGCCGCGACCCGCTCGAGGAACACCTGCAGGCGCTGGATCGCCGGTGCCCGTCCGATCAGCTCGGTGTGCCCCTGACCCTGCAGACGGACCGCTGCGCTCAATTGCTGGCGCTCGCGGGCGCTGTCGCCGATGGCCCCGACGAGCTGGGCCGCACAGACCAGGAGGCGCAGCGCCTCGTCGTCGTAGCGCGCGCGCAAGGCCTCGTGCGGGCCCCACTCGGCGTAGAAGATGAGGCTCTCGACCGGCGCCGCCATCGCGCCGATGATCCCCCGGAGCTGCACCGAACGGCGGTCGGCCAGGTCGGGCTCGGCCAGCACGTCGTGCAGCAGCACCCCCCGGCGTTCCCGGAGCACCCGCGCGAGCAGGGCAGGGGACAGCGCGAGATCCGGGAGGGGGCCCACGCTCGCGGCGCTCAGGATGTCACTGCCATCGGGACTCAGCAGCAGGGCGCGAGCCGCCGGCAAGGCCTCGACCGCCCATGAGGTCGCCGCTCGCAATACCGCGGGCAGCGAAGCGCAGCGCGCCAACTTCTCGCCCAGGGCAGCGAGGGCGGCGAGTCGACTGGAGGCCTCGCCTTGGCTGGTGGCATCGAGCTCGAGACCCCGGTGCGCGGCCGCGGGCTCGGTCCCGACGACGAGGGTGGTGCCACCGACGGTCAGGGCGGCGCCGACCGGGAGGACCTGGCCGATCCGCAGCGCGATCCGCTGGCCCGCCTCGACGGTCCAGACCGGATTCACGCCGGCGAGCTCGACCACCCGCAGGCCCTCGCCATCGGCCTGGACGCTGAGGTGATGGCGCGACACTGCGCCGTCATTGAGCTGCAGACCCTCGCCCGCGCCCCGCCCGATCGTCAGGGCCTCGGCGCCGAGCGAGATCCGGCGCCCTCTGTCTGGCCCGGATTGTACGGTCAGGAGCAGCGGACACACGCGAGCCCCAGTGTACACCGCCCGGCGTGGCCCCGGCGGTGCGCCCGCGAGCCCCGCACTTGCTCGCCGGGCCCGGCGAGCGTGCGCCGACGGTCGGCCGAGAGGATCGGCTCGCGCCCTGCCGTGCCCCACGATCAGGCGCCCGGTCGGTCTGTCCGGAGGCTCAGCCTGACGGTCGGCCGTGTGGTTGACAGCTAGGGGGTGAGTGTTACGTTTCCCGCCTCTGTGACCGAGAACACCTCAATTCCGCCCTCTGGCAAGCAAGAAGACCCCCCGGAGCTCCCCGAGGTCGTCTCGCTGTTGCCCTTGCGCAACTCGGTGCTGTTTCCCGGCTCGATCATCCCCATCGATGTGGGCCGACCAAAGTCGGTGAAGCTCATCGAGGAGGCCATCGCCAACGAGCGACCGATCATCGGCATCGTCACCCAGCGCGAGGCCCGGGTCGAGGAGCCGACCGAGACCGACCTGCACACGGTCGGCTGCGCCGCGCGGATCTTGAAGGTCATCAAGCTCGCGAAGGACAACTACAGCGTCATCCTTCAGGGGGTGATGCGGATCGAGATCGAGAAGATCGTCGCCACCGAGCCGTTCCTGCGCGCCCGCGCCGTCGAGCTGCCCGATCAGGACGCTGACGACGTCGAGGCCGCCGCGCTGGTCCAGAGCATCAAGGAGACCGCCAAGCGGCTGATCGCCCTCGTGCCCGAGCTCCCGCGCGAGGCCGCCGCCCTGCTCGACAGCGTCAGCGACCCCTCGCAGGTCGCCGACCTCGTGATCAGCAACCTCGACATCGAGGCCGGCGAGAAGCAGGAGGTCCTCGCCGCCAACAACGTGCGCGAGCGCCTGCGCAAGGTGTTGATGCTGCTGACCCGCCAGCTCGAGATCTTGAAGGTCCGCGAGCGCATCAACTCGCAGGTCCAGGAGGAGATGGGCCACTCGCAGCGCGAGTACGTCCTGCGCCAGCAGCTCAAGGCCATCAAGGGCGAGCTCGGCGAGATGGACGACGAGAGCGGCGACGTCGAGGAGTTCCAGAAGAAGATCACCGAGGCGAAGATGCCCGAGGAGGCCGAGAAGGTCGCCCGCAAGCAGCTCGACCGCCTCAAGTCGATGCAGCCGTCGAGCGCCGAGTACACGGTCACGCGCACCTATCTCGAGTGGCTCACCGACCTCCCGTGGTCGGTCACCACCGAGGACCTGCTCGACATCGGCCTCGTCCGCGACGTGCTCAACGAGGACCACTACGACCTCGAGAAGGTCAAGAAGCGCATCCTCGAGTACATGGCGGTGCTCAAGCTGAACGCCAGCAAGAAGGGGCCGATCCTGTGCCTCCTGGGCCCGCCCGGCGTCGGCAAGACCTCGCTCGGCAAGAGCATCGCCCGCGCGATCGGCCGCAAGTTCGTGCGCATCAGCCTCGGCGGCGTGCGCGACGAGGCCGAGATCCGCGGCCACCGGCGCACCTACGTCGGCTCGCTGCCGGGTCGCATCATTCAGGGCCTCAAGCGCGCCGGCACCAACAACCCGGTGATCGTGCTCGACGAGATCGACAAGCTCGGCCACGACTTCCGCGGCGACCCCGGCTCGGCCCTGCTCGAGGTCCTCGACCCCGAGCAGAACTGGTCGTTCAGCGACCACTACCTCGAGGTCCCCTTCGACCTGTCGAAGGTGATGTTCATCGCCACGGCCAACTACATGGATCCGATCCCGCCGGCGCTGAAGGACCGGCTCGAGATCCTGCGCCTGCCCGGCTACACCCGCCAGGAGTCGCTGGCGATCGCCCGCCGCTTCCTGCTGCCCAAGCAGATCGGCGAGCACGGCCTCGACAAGCAGGACTTCAAGGTCAGCTTCACCGACGACGCGCTGCTGGAGATGATCGACAGCTACACGCACGAGGCCGGGGTCCGTAACCTCGAGCGCGAGATCAGCTCGATCATCCGCGGCATCGCCGTCAAGGTCGTCGAGGGCGAGATCAAGGACGAGATCACGATCGACAAGGACGTGGTCCCGGACTACCTCGGCCCGCAGAAGTACCTGCCCGAGGTCGCCGAGCGCACCGCCGAGCCCGGTGTCGCAACCGGCCTGGCCTGGACCCCGGTCGGCGGCGAGATCATGTTCATCGAGGCGACCCAGATGCCCGGCAAGGGCGGCCTCATGCTCACCGGCCAGCTCGGCGACGTCATGAAGGAGTCGGCCCAGGCGGCGATGAGCTACGTCAAGAGCCACCTCAAGGACCTCGGCATCGAGAAGTCGGTCATCGAGACCAATGACATCCACGTGCACGTGCCCGCGGGCGGGATCCCCAAGGACGGCCCCTCGGCGGGCGTGGCGATGTTCTCGGCCATCACCTCGCTGTTGACGGGAACCTGCGTGCGCCCCGACGTCGCCATGACCGGCGAGATCACGCTGCGCGGCCTGGTGTTGCCGGTCGGCGGCATCAAGGAGAAGATGCTCGCGGCCCACCGCGCCGGCATCAAGCGCATCGTGCTGCCCGAGCGCAACAAGAAGGATGTCGTCGACGTGCCGGAGGAGATCCGGCAAGAGATCGAGATCATCTACGTCAAGAACGTCAACGAGGCCGCCGAACACGTCTTCATCCGTCCGGTCGAGGAGGAGCCCGCCCCCGCGGACGCCGCGCCCGGTCCAGCCGGGACGCCCGTCGAGCTCCTCGTCCCCGCCTGAGCCCGCCGCGCCGAAAATCCCGGAGCGCCTGCTCCCCGAACCCCGCTCTTCCGCGGGTTTCGCTGTTATTTGGCCCGCCCGTGGCGTTCTGGGCGAAAGGCCACCCCCCCGCGGGACCGGCATCTGGCCCGCGAGAACGCCGATTGACAGCCCGGGCTCGCGCCTTACCTTGCCCGCCAATTCTCGGAAAGGAACATCCACAAACTCATGGGAAAGATCATTGGAATCGACCTCGGCACGACGAACTCCGTCGTCTGCGTCATGGAAAGCAACGAGCCGAAGGTTATCGCCAACGAAGAGGGCGGTCGGACCACACCCTCGGTCGTCGCCTTCGAGCAGAACGGGAACGTCCTCGTCGGCCAGCAGGCTCGGCGCCAGGCGATCACAAACCCCGAGAACACCGTATTTTCGGTCAAGCGCTTCATGGGCATGCCCTTTGACGAGCTCAAGGCCGAAGTCGCCCGCGTGCCATACAAGGTCGTGCGTGCGCCCAACGGTGACGCCCAGATCAGCATCCGCGGCAAGATGTACCCGCCGCCGGAGATCAGCGCCCGCATCCTGATGAAGCTGAAGAAGGCCGCCGAGGACTATCTCAACGAGACGGTCACCGAGGCGGTCATCACCGTCCCCGCGTACTTCAATGACGCCCAGCGCCAGGCGACCAAGGACGCCGGCCGCATCGCGGGCCTCGAGGTCAAGCGCATCGTCAACGAGCCGACCGCCGCGGCGCTCGCCTACGGCTTCGGCAAGGGCAAGGCCGGGACCGCCAAGGAGCAGGTCATCGCGGTCTACGACCTCGGCGGCGGCACCTTCGACATCTCGATCCTCGAGGTCGCCGAGAACGTGGTCGAGGTCATCTCGACCAACGGCGACACCCACCTCGGCGGCGACGACTTCGACGATCGCATCGTCAAGTGGCTGATCCAGGAGTTCAAGAAGGACACCGGCCTCGACGTCGGCAACGACAAGCTGGTCCTCCAGCGCCTCAAGGACGCCGCCGAGAAGGCCAAGATCGAGCTGTCCTCGGCCCCGGAGACCGAGGTCAACCTGCCGTTCTTGACCGCCGATGCGACCGGCCCGAAGCACCTCCAGATCCGCCTCTCGCGCGCCAAGTTCGAGGGCATGGTCGAGGACCTCGTCAAGCGCAGCATCGACCCGCTCAAGAAGGCGCTCGCGGACGCCAAGAAGTCGGTCTCGGAGATCGACGAGATCCTGCTCGTCGGCGGTTCGACCCGCATCCCGATGGTCCAGAAGGCCGTCAAGGAGTTCTTCGGCGGCAAGGAGCCCAACCGCACCGTCAACCCCGACGAGGTCGTCGGTCTCGGCGCCGCGGTCCAGGCCGGCGTGCTCGCCGGCGATGTCACCGACATCGTGCTCGTCGATGTCACCCCGCTGAGCCTCGGCATCGAGACCCTCGGCGGCGTGATGACCACGCTCATCCCCCGCAACACGACCATCCCGACCCGCAAGTCGGAGACCTTCACCACCGCGGCGGACAACCAGCCCTCGGTCGAGGTCCACGTGGTCCAGGGCGAGCGCTCGATGGCCGGTGACAACCGCACCCTCGGTCGCTTCAGCCTCGGCGGCATCCCGGCGGCCCCGCGCGGCGTGCCGCAGATCGAGGTCACCTTCGACATCGACGCCAACGGCATCGTCCACGTCTCCGCCAAGGACAAGGCGACCAGCAAGGAGTCGAAGATCACCATCACCGCCAACTCCGGGCTCAACGAGCAGCAGATCCAGGAGATGGTGAACCAGGCCGCCAAGTTCGAGGCCGAGGACAAGAAGCGCAAGGAGGCGGTCGAGTCCCGCAACTCGCTCGAGGCCCTGATCATCCAGACCGAGAAGCTCATCAGCGAGAACGGCGACAAGCTGCCCGCCGAGCCCAAGGTCGAGGTCGAGGGCGCGCTCAAGGAGGCCAAGGATGTGCTCGAGTCGAAGGACACCGACCGCATCAACGCCGCCAAGGAGAAGCTGACCAAGGCCTCGCACAAGCTCGCGCAGGCGGCCTATGGCACGCCGGGCGAGGCCGGGCCGGAGGGCGCCGGTGGTCCGGGCGGTCCCGGTGCGGCCGGTGGCGCAGGCCCGGGTGGCCAGGCCGGCGGGCAGGCCGGTGGCCAGGGCGACGTGATCGACGCCGAGTTCGAGGAAAAGAACTAGGCGCCTGACCCGAAAGACAGGGCCGGATCCCGCGCGAGCGGGGCCCGGCCCTCGCTCGTTTAAGCCCACCACGGCGGGTTGCAGGCCCGTCCACGGCCGTCCCCGCGCCTCGCTGCGGATCTTTGGACAAGCGCGGGGGATCCTCTAAGGTAACGTGATGGGACGGGCGCGTGCAGGTTGGCTGGCGGCACTGATGTTGGTGTCGGCGGCCGCCTGCGCGGGGCCCAACCTGTGGACCGACGGCACCAGCGTCTCGACCGGCACCACCAGCCGCGGTCGCATGCGCCGGCCGGCCAAGCTGCCCGCCAGCGGCCCGGGCTTCACGGTGCCCCCTCGCTGGTCGGAGCGCGGCTTTCAGTACGGCGTCGACGAGCTGGTCGGCGCTCTGCAGCGCGTCGCCAGGAAGGTCAGCGGGCGCGCCAAGAAGGGCCTGCTCGGCATCGCCGACCTCGGACCGCAGCGCGGCGGCAAGTCGATGTGGCACGGCAGCCACCAGTCGGGACGTGACGTCGACCTGCTGTTCTACAGCGTCGACGCCAAGGGTCACCCGCTCGACTCGCCGCAGCACGACATGATCCGCTACGACGCCGACGGCAAGCCCTACGTGCGCCGCCACGCGACCTACGCCGAGCTGGAGTGGGAGCGCCGCCGCTTCGACACCGCCCGCAACTGGCAGCTCGTCGAGGCTCTGCTGACCGATCCGGAGATCCGCGTGCAGTGGGTGTTCGTCTCGCAGGGCCTCGAGGACCGGCTCCTGCAGTACGCGAGCCGCAAGAAGCGGCCCGCCTGGCTGATCGAGTACGCCCGCACGGTGATGTACAGCCCGGCGGACGCGCCTCCGCACGACGACCACTTCCACGTCCGGATCTATTGCTCGCGCGCCGACCGCTTCCACGGCTGCATCGATCGCGGACCGGTCTGGCAGCACGAGAAGAAGCGCTACAAGTACAACGGCCCCGAGCAGTACGACCCGTTCCAGTGGCGCCTGGCGACCACGTCGCCGCCGGCTGTCGAGCCGGGTTGAGCGCGGGCCTCGGTCGGGCTCTGCAGGTCGGCTCTTGCGCCTGCACTCGTGCGCCCAAAAGCGGGTTGCGAGATCTGCCGAACGGTCTCCAGACCGACCGACGCGATCTCCCGATGCGTCGCCGAGATCTCGTAACCGAGATCTACATGCACCATCGGATGAGATCTCCCGATGCCGTCGAGCTCGCATGGCGATCGCCGCCGCGATCGCGTGAATAGATCGCGGTGACGCCCGGCCGCGATCATGGCTCGCAACGGGAGATACATGGCCGCTGCGCGCCGTTCACGATGATCGCCGCTGCACTTGTAGATGCCTGTGGATAAACTGTGGTTTGCCTGTGCATGGCTTTGGGGACAGGTCGCGTTCGCGCAGCCACGTCCACGAATCCAGGCTGCTGCTGCGCGACTGTCACTGTGTTCAGGTGCAGCCCGTGCAGCCGGTTTGTGATGGCCTCAAGGTGTCGCCGCTCGCGTCGGCGTGATCGTCGTTGCGACGCCTCGAGTCTGAAAGTTTGAGCAGGTAGCACTGAACGAGATGGCAGCGGACGACGCGCCAAAACTTGAAGTGCTCGATGGAAAATGCTTCCAAGGATCTACTCAATAGAATACATTGCCCGCCTGGCAGCGATGTAGATCGCACCAGAAGACACGGCAAGCTCGGTTCCACCCGCATCAAGGGTCCCGCAGCATGACGCTGGGGGGGCTCCATCGCCGCTCTCCCGCCCGCGCCCCCGATCAAAACCTCCCATGTCCCACTCCCTCAGCGAAGCCCAGATCCGCGCCATCGAAGCGCAGAGCCCCGAGGGGCTGAGCTCGCAGCAGCTCGTCGCGGCCTTCGAGGACCAGGGCGTCAAGTTCAGCGAGGCCAACCTGCGCCGCTACGTGCAGCTCGGCCTCGTGCCGCGCTCGCGCCGGGTCGGCCAGAAGGGCAAGCACCTCGGCTCGCACGGCGTGTACCCGGTGCGCGCCGTCCGGCGCATCAACACCATCAAGAAGTTGATGGCCGAGCGCTACACGATCGAGGAGATCCAGGCCAAGTTCCTCACCTTCAAGGACAGCATCGAGACCCTCGACGAGGCCATCGAGGAGCTGCTGTCCCAGTTCGAGACCCGGCTCGAGGGCGAAGCGCCCTCGGCCCGTCGCGATCAACTTCACGATGAGCTGCGGTCGATCAGGGCCGCCGCCGACGAGCTGCTGAGCGGGGTCTACCGGCTCGAGAAGCTGCTCGTGTCGACGAGCTCCGCCGTCCGCCCACGCGGTGGCGGAGCCGCCAGCCCCACTGAACTTTTGTAGCTGACTGTTTGTACCTGTCCATTGAGACAGGATTCTTCGTTCAATTCTGCGCCACCACCGGGTTCACCGGGGCCGACCAGGCGGCCCCGCTCAGGGATCATCATGCTCAAGACCGAAGGCACCACCGACGACCACGACAACGACGACTTCGAGATCGCCGACAACGAGACCGAGACCGAGGCCGAGGCCGAGGTCGACGCCGACGCCGAGGGCGACGATGTCGAGTCCGGCTGCGATCCGCGTCCGATCGTCCGCCGCGCCCGCGCCAAGACCATCGCCATGAAGCGGCTGACCAAGGAGGAGCTGCGGATCGGCGCGCTGCTCTACCCCGAGCGCAGCTACTGGCGGCCGAAGAGCCGGGGCGAGTGCGCCAACGTGGCGAGGCCCTGTCCGTACGTCAGCTGCAAGTACCACCTCTACATCGACGTCAACCCGGCGACCGGCAGCATCAAGATCAACTTCCCCGACCTCGAGGTCTGGGAGCTGCAGCACTCGTGCGCCCTGGACGTCGCCAACACCGGTGGGATCACCCTCGAGGAGGTCGGCGAGATCCTGAACCTCACCCGTGAGCGCATCCGTCAGGTCGAGGTCCGAGGCCTGCTCAAGCTGAAGGAAGAGGGCGGCGAAGAGATGCTGTCCTACCTCTCGAACTAGCAGCGCGTCGCGCCCTGCGCCGGTGGACGGCGCCAGGACGTGCGAGCGGCCACACACGCCCCCGGGCGCGGCCGCGTTGACCCGAGTGAGGCGGCCGTCGTAGGACCCTGGCCGTGAACCTCCTGCCGCCCATCCGCCGCGCCCTCGTCAGCGTCAGCGACAAGTCGAAGCTCGACGTGCTGGCGCAGATCCTCATCGACTGTCAGGTGGAGGTGCTCTCGACCGGAGGCACCTTCACTGCGCTCGAGCAGCTCGGCGTCGCCGTCGTCAAGGTCAGCGAGTACACCGGCGCGCCGGAGATCCTCGATGGCCGCGTGAAGACGCTGCACCCGAAGATCCACGGCGGCATCCTGGCCCTGCCCACGCCCGCCCACGAGGCGGAGCTGCGGCTGCATGGCATCGCCCCGATCGACCTCGTGGTCGTCAACCTCTATCCGTTTCGCGCGGTCACTGAGAAGGCCGACTGCGCCTTCGAGGACGCGGTCGAGAACATCGACGTCGGCGGCCCGACGATGGTCCGCGCCGCGGCCAAGAACTGGCAGCGCGTCGCCGTCGTCGTCGACCCCGACGACTACGCGGCGCTCGGCGAGGCGCTGCAGGCCAG
>NZ_JACCSO010000328.1 GCF_013812955.1 Nannocystis sp.
GCCTCACCCTGCTGCTGCCCGTCCTGCTGCTGGTCGGCGCCTGCGCGGCCGAGCTCGCCGCTCGCAGCTGCGAAGCTGTCCCCGAGGACAGCCAAATCATACCTGTCCCGAGAGACAGCAGCGATCAGGACACACCTGTCCCCGAGGACAGGAACATGCAAACCCGACCTGCCCCGAGGGCCCGATCCGACCGGGCCGCGCTCGCGCTCGCCTGCCAGGTCGCGCCGGCCCTGGTGCTGCTGGCGAGCCCGGAGCCGGCGTGGCGCAGCTTCGGCCTGGTGCTCGGCTTCGGCGGCCTGCTCGGCTTCGCTCTGGCCACCCGCGCCGCGCCGGGCCTGTGTGCCCTGCTGATCCGCCTCACCCGCGAGGAGCTGCGTCCATGAGCCCGCGGCGCCGCACCATGGTCCTCGCCACCGCGCTGATCACAGCGGTGTTGCTCATCACCACACAATGGCCGATCGCGGCGGTCCAGGCCGCCCCCGCGCCCGCGAGCAAGACCGACGCGGGCCCGACCCACAGTCGCGCGGTCAAAAAACGCCTGACGCTGTGGGCCACGCCCGCCGACAGCTCCGGCCTGAGCGCGCGCTACCAGCTGACCCGCAGCTCCTCGATGCTCTACGAGCCGTTGAAGGTCACGGGCAACCTGACGCTCACCGCCCCGGACCGGCTCGAGCTCCGCGACGACGAGCTCGGCGGCGCGACCACACAGCTCGCGGGCGAGGCCCTGACGATGGTCGCCAACGACCCCACGCTGCCGCCGAGCCCAAATCCGAACACCCGGGGCGGTCCAGGCCGTCGCTGGCTGCGCGAGCGCCTGTTCGCGCTGCTGCTCGCGCGTGACGCCGAGGCGCTGCTCGCCGACACGGTGGTGACCGTCGCCCGCGGCGCCGCGATGCAGCTCGAGCTGACCCCCGCCCGCAACCACCCGGCCCGCCACGAGGTCCTTCGCCTGCGCATCCAGCTCGACCCCACCACCGGCGAGGTCCTGGAGGTCGTGCTCAACGAGGCCGGCGGCGACGTGGTGACCCTGACGTTATCAGGCCACCAGCGCTCCGGATGATCCGCTACTCGATGCCGCCGCTCAGCTCGAGGAACTCGGCCTCGCTCAGGACCTTGAGCGGCGCCCCGGCGGCGATCAGCTCCTCGGCCTTCTTCTGCTTGCTGGACTTGGCGCCCTTGCCGGCGCCGACCACCAGGTAGGAGAGCGCCTTGTTGACGCCGCTCGGCACCTCGCCCCCGAGCTCCTGCACCCGCGCCTGCGCCTGCTCGCGGGTGAAACCCTCGAGCGTGCCGGTGAAGACGAAGCTCTTGCCGCCGAGCGCCCCACCGGCGACGATGGCCGGCTTCTCGCCCCTCGCGACCCTGACGTGCTTGAGCAGCGCCTCGATCAGCTCCGAGCGCGCCGCGAGGCCGTCGACGATCGCGTCGGCGATCGCGTCCTTGATGCCCTTGACCGCCATCAGGTCGTCGCGCCCGAGCCCGAGGATGCGCTGCAGCGTCGCGAATTCACCGGCCAGCAATTGCGCGTTCTGCTTGCCGAGGTGCGGGGCGCCGAGCGCCTGCAGGAGCACCGCCAGCGGCAGCTCGCGGTGGGCCTCGATCTGGTCGATCAGGTTCTGCGCGCTCTTCTCACCGAGCCGCTCGAGCTCCCCGAGGTCGGCGGCGCGCAAGGTATAAAAATCGGCCGGCGTGCTCAGCAGACCGGCGTCGACCGCCGCCGTGATCACCTTGGGCCCGAAGCCCTGGATGTCGACGACCTTGGCGAAATGCTCGAGCTCACCGAGCCGCGCCTGCACGCACTTCTTGGGCTGGCTGCAGAACAGGAACTCGCCCTCGCGCTTCTTGGTGCGCACGGCCGGGCTGCCGCACGCGGGGCACGTCGCCGGCAGCTCGAAGGCCCGGGCGTGCGGCCCGGCCTCGATCACGCGCTCGACGTTGGGGATCACGCCGCCGCGGCGGGTGACCTCGACGCGGCAGCCGTGGGTGACGCCGAGCGCCTCGAAGATGTTGAGGTTGTGCAGGCTGGCGCGGCCGATCATCGCGCCGCTGAGCTCGACCGGCTCGAGCAGCGCGACCGGCGTGATCACGCCGGTGCGACTGACCGACCACAACACATCGAGCAGGTCGGTGACCCCGGAGTCGCCCTGGAACTTGTAGGCGATCGCGTAACGCGGATGATGTCCGGTCAGGCCGAGGCGGCCCTGCTCCTTGAGGGACGAGGTCCGATAGACGACCCCGTCGATCTCGTAATCGAGGCTCGGACGAACCCGCGCAAACCGCTCGTAGGCGGCCTGCAGCTGCTCGCGCGGCACGAATTCGTGGTCGATCTCGGCGAAGCCGAGCTCGACCAGGCGGGTGAACTTCTCGCGCTCGTCGGCGAAGTCGGGGCCGATGATGTCGTAGGGGAAGAAGCTCAGGTGGGCCGCGCGGCTCTTGCTGCGGTCCTTCTGCTTGATCGAGCCCGCCGTCAGGTTGCGCGGGTTGGCGAAGTCGGCCTTGAAGTGCGCGAACTCGCTGAGCTTCATGTAGAGCTCGCCGCGGATCTCGAGCTCGGCGCCCTGGGTCGCCAGCTTGTTCGGGATCGCCTTGATCTCGAGCGCGTTGGCGGTGATGTCCTCGCCCTCGATGCCCGAGCCGCGGGTCGCCGCCAGCACCAGCTGGCCCTTGCGGTCGTAGCGCAGGCTGCAGGCGACGCCGTCCATCTTCGGCATCACCAGGATCTCGCCGGTGAACTTGCTCGCCCAGGACTGGAGATCGGCCTCGTTGTAACACTTGTCCAGCGACAGCATCGGCCGCTTGTGGATGACGCCCGCGCCGAACCGGTCCGCGGGCGGCAGCAGCACCGCCTCGTCGGCCGCCAGCGCCGGCTCGGCCGGGGTCGACGGGCCCATCGCCGACAGCACCGCGGCCCCCGGGTTCTGCCGCTTGAGCCGCTCGACCAGCTGATCGTAGAGCGCGTCGGGCAAGGTCGGCGCGGCCTTGTCCCAGTACTCGACGTTGGCCCGACCGATCAGCGCCTCCAGCTCGGCGGCGGTGAACTTCGGCAGCCCGGCCTGCACCGCGGCGGCGTCCATGGCGAGCAGGGCGCCCTCGTCGATCGTGCTCTTGCTGGTCGTGCTGCCGGTCGTGCTCATGCCGTCGTCCTTCCGTGGACTTCTACGCCGCTTACTCTTCGGCCGCCTTCTTGTTGGCCGCGGCCTCGGCCTTCAACTTCTTGAGCAGCTGCTCCTGCTCGTCGATCGCGTCGTCCTCGACCGTGCGCTTGTCGCCCGACAGCGCCGCCAGGTCGACGTCGAACTTCTCGAAGCGCGCGAGCATCTGGAACAGCGCGAGGCGGCTGGCCGGCGCCGGACCCTCGTTGTCGAACTCGTCGTCCTTGGGCGGAATGCGGATGTCGCCCTTCGCGCCCTCGATGATGCACTTGTGCGCGACGCCCAGCGCCTTGTCGGTATCCTTCACCTTGGCGGTCAAGCCGCCGAGCATCTTGAAGGTGCTGCCATACCCGACGATCATCGTATCGAGCGCCGCGGTCGCGCCGCAGCGGGCGTACAGCGGGTCATACTTGTCGGGCACGATCGAGGTGTTGGGGTCGACGCCGCCGTCGGGGCCCTTGACGGCGAAGTCGCCGCCCGCGGTCGCGAGCATCTGATAGTCGGTCAGCAGCTGGCGAAACAGCATCGAGTGCAGGAAGGCCCGCTTGAGCTCGTTGCCCGAGAGCTTCGGCGAGAACACGAAGGTGAGGTCGTTGTAGCCGCCGCCGAGGTCCTCGCGGAAGAACCCGTAGCCGCTGACCTTGTCGATCGCCACGCCCTTGGCCTTCTCCGGGATCAGGCTCGAGCCCTGCATCGCCCAGACGGTGTGGGTCTCGCCGGTGAACTCGACCCGCTCCTTGAGCTCCTTCATGTTGGTGAGCACGATGAGCAGCTTCTCGTCGGCCTCGATCTCGGCGGCCCAGGCCTTGAACTGCGGGTCGACCGACTCGGCGAAGGTCCGCGCGGGCGCCTCCTCCTGGCCGAGGTCGCGGGAGATCTGGCGCAGCACGCTGCGGAAGGGCTCGTCGCCGGCCACCGTGCGGCGGGCGTACATCTTCACGCCCATCCACTTTTGCCAGAAGCTGTCGCGCTGCTCGCCGTACTCGGTCTTCATCGCCTCGGCGACGCCCTTGACCTCGGCGGGCAGACCGGCGATCAGCTTGCTCGCCTCGGGCGAGTTGAAGAACGCGACCAGCTTGAGGTCGCCGTACACGCGCAGCAGCTTCTCCTTGGTCTCGTCGCCGTAGCTGTACTTGATCTTCTGGATCAGGTCGGCATAGTCGCGGCGGGCGTTCTTGCGAAACGTCCACGAATCCGCCTCGGCCGTGCCGAGGATGATCGCCTTGACCTTGTCCTCCTTGCTCAGACCCTTCTTGACGCGGATCACCGCCAGCACCCCGGCCGTCACCTGATACGGGCGACCATCCTCGTTCGAGATGTCGGCCTCGACGACGTCGGGCAGCCGCTCCTTGTTGGTGTAGAGCTCGGTGAGCAGCGGACGCAGCGCCTCACGGATCGGGTCCGGCGGGATCTCCGGCGTCGGAGCTGAACCGTCGTCTTTCTTGTTGGCGGCGTTGGCGTAGGACGCCTCGCGCGCGAGCTTCTCTTGACGGCTCTCGCCGCAGGCCAGGCCCGCAGACACCAGGAGCGCGAGGGGTAGGACGCGTAGGGACGGTCGCATGCGTTCTCCGAGCCTTTACCGGCGAATCTGCGGCAAATCGACTCCACCGCACGGTAGGGGAAGGCCCGCGCGTCTGTCAAACCGCGCCGGTGCGGGTCCGCGCCTGCAGCCCGGCTTCGCTCACGCCCCGGGCGCCACGGCCGGCTTGACCCCGTCGCCATGGCCGAGCATCTTACCCGACGTCACCTTTGGTCCAGCCACGGGCGACGCAGGAGCCAACATGTCCGACCACGCGCACGAGTCCCATGGGCACGAGGCCCACACGCACAACCCGCCGCCCGCGCCAGCGACCGATCACTCGGACGACCCGGAGATGGCCGGCGGCCTCGGCGTCACCGAGACGGCCGCCGCCAAGATCCGCGAGATCCGTGAGTCCGAGGCGATCGAGGGGGGCTACGCCCTGCGCGTCAAGGTCATGGGCGGCGGCTGCAGCGGCTTCCAGTACGACCTCTACTTCGACGAGCCCGCCGAGGGCGACACCCGCTTCGTCAGCAACAGCATCGACCTCGTCTGCGACCAGATGAGCTTCATGTACCTCATGGGCACCCAGATCGACTACGTCGAGGGCCTCCAGGGCGCCGGCTTCAAGTTCGGTAACCCCAACACCACCGGCAGCTGCGGCTGCGGCAGCTCGTTCTCGGTCTGAACCATGAGCCATGAGCCCGGGGACCCGCTCCCCCGCTCGCTGCTGACTCCTCCCGCCGCGGACTCTCGGGCCGCCGCGGAGGCTCGCCATGCCGCGAACGCCTGGGCCGTCGCGGACGCTCGCCACGCTCGAGCCGCCGCGCATGCTCACCACGCCGCGGATGCCCTGAACACGCTGCGCGAGCGGCTCCGGGCCACCCTCGGCGCGGAGCTGCTGGTCGTCGACGATGCCCGTTACGCCCGCGATGACGGCGCCGAGGGCCCGTTCCCGCCGGGCCTGGTGGTCCGCCCGCGTGAACGGGCCGAGGTCGCCGAACTCGTCGCCCTGTGCCACGAGCTCGGCGTGCCGCTGAGTCCGCGCGGCGCAGGCACCGGGACGGTCGGTGGCTGCCTCGCGGACCACGGCGGCGTGGTGCTCGACCTCGCCGGCCTCGACCGCATCCTCGACATCGACGAGCGCTCGCTGCTCGCGGAGGTCGAGCCCGGGGTGATCAACGCGGCGCTGCAGGAGGCGGCCGAGGCCCGCGGCCTGTTCTATCCGCCCGACCCGGCGAGCTGGAAGGTGTGCAGCCTCGGCGGCAACGTCGCGACCAACGCCGGCGGCCCGCGGGCGTGCAAGTACGGCGTCACCGGCAACTTCGTGCTCGGCCTCGACGTCGTGACCGGCACCGGCGAACCACTTCGGGTCGGCCACCGCTCGATCAAAGGCGTGACCGGCTACAACCTCGCCGGCCTGCTCGTCGGCTCCGAGGGCACGCTCGCGGTGACCACCGCCTGCACCCTGCGCCTGGTCCCGAAACCATCCGGCGCGCTGACCCTGCTCGCCAGCTTCGCCGACGAGATCGACGCCTGCGCCGCGGTACACCGCTGTCAGACCGGCGGCGTGGTCCCGACCGCGCTCGAGTTCGCGGATCGCCTGTGCGTGCGCGCGTTGCTGGGCGCCGGCGGCCTCGCGGTCCCGGTGCCCGACGACGCGAAGGCCCTGCTGTGGATCGAGATCGACGGCGACGAGGGCGGCCTCGATGCCAGCATGCTGCGCGCCGCCCAGCACTGCCGCGACGCCGGCGCGCTCGACATCTCCCTCGCCGGAGATCCTTCCGCCCGCGCCCAGCTATGGGACGTGCGCCGCGCCCTCAGCCACACCCTGCGCGCCCGCTGGCCGAAGAAGATCAGCGAGGACGTCGCGGTGCCGCTCGCTCAACTGCCGGCGCTCACCCGCGCCGCCCGCGAGCTCGGCGCCCGCCATGGCCTCGACGTCGCCAGCTTCGGCCACGCCGGCGACGGCAACCTCCACGTCAACATCCTCTACGACCCCGCCGCCGGCCCCGATGTCGCCGAGCGCGTGCACCGAGCCGTCGCCGACCTGTTCCGCGTCACCATCGAACTCGGCGGCACGCTCAGCGGCGAACACGGCATCGGCATCAGCAAGCGCCCCTATATGCCGCTCGAGCAGTCGGCCCCGCTGCGCGCGCTGCAGCTGGGACTCAAGCGCGTCTGGGACCCGAAGAATATTTTGAATCCCGGCAAGCTGTTCCCGACCTGACGGGCGCGCATCAGCGCATGGCTCGCGCGCGGCGCGTCGTGGTCGATCAGTCATAAAAGATCGTCGGGAATTCGCCCGGGAACGCGGCCTGCTCGACCTCGCCGTGGTCGAGCAGCGCCGCGAACCGGGCGCAGCGCTCGGGCTGCACCGCCGGGTCGCAGCGCTCGTACTCGTCGCGCATGTCGGCGACCGTGACCTCGTCGTACACGACCATCTGCAGCGCGGCCGAGGCGAACGCGTTTGGGTAGTTTGGCGCGGCCGCCTCGTCGCGGTGACAGAAGCCGCACGCGGTGCCGTTGGTGGCGGCGTCCCGGATGCGCTCGAACGGCGCCGCCGCGGTCACCGGGTCCGCCAGCGGGAACTGGATCTCGGCCTTGATCGAGCGCGTGGGTCCGACGACCTCGCCGAACTCGAGCAGGCTGCTCCCCGGGTCGCCGTCGATGGCGACCGACATGATGAGCTCGCCGCTGAACAGGAACACGCGCGGGCTCTGCCGGCCCACCGCCGGCTGCAGGCTGATCACGCCGCTCGTCGCCGCGATCGCCAGCGGCCGCTCGAGGCGCTCGAGCAAGCAGTCGAGCGTGAGCGGCCGCGGCAGCGCGTTGATGAATTCGACCGCCTCGCCGATCGTCCGCGGCGCGGCCGTCAGGGT